>JAUWTJ010000022.1 GCA_030614785.1 Alphaproteobacteria bacterium
ATGCAGAGCTGGACGTCGCTCAGGACGTCGACAATGGGAAACTCTCCGGCGAGGCGGATCGAGGTCTGGATGTCCTGCTCGGAGTAGGTCGCCTGAAAGCCAGGTTGGGAGCGGTCGTAGAGGGAGGGGGCGATAACGTCGAAGCCGCGCTCCGCATAGCCATCGCACAGATCCTTGATATGGTCGGTGACGCCGAAGATTTCCTGGATGAGCACGAGACCGCCTTTGCGGGTCCCTGATGCGAGGACTTCGTAAGCCGTGAAGTCAAAGCCATCCTTGCCGGTGATGGTGATCATTTCGCCTTTATGAGACATGCGGTTCCTCCTCCTTTTGAATTTGGAGCACATCTAATCTCATTTGGGCCGTCTTGGATAGAGCCCCTGGCCGATGAAGGAAAAGACCAGTTCACCCTTCTGATTGACGCCCTTTGATCGGGACTGAATGATGCCCAGGTCGGTGCGTGAACCGAGTTCGACACGGCGCCAGGTCGTGTTGGAGAAACTGATCGTATCGCCGGGTCTGACCGGACCGTGCCAGCGCATCTTGAGGAAGCCGGGGGAGGCGCCGCCGGTGCGGGCATTGGGGTCTTCGCCGCGCGCTTTGGCCTCTTCCAGCATCTTGCTGCGAAAGGCGATCATCAGGCGCATCCACGTCGCTCCGGTGTGAAAGCCGGATGCGACCACGCCGCCGAACTCGTGAGATTTTGCGGCTTCGGGATCGACATGAAAAGGCTGTGGATCATACTTTTTGGCGAAGGTGATAATCTCTTCTTCGGTGAAGGTGTGGGAGCCGACCTCGATGGTCTCGCCCAGGATGACATCTTCAAAGAACATGGCTCACACCTCCCCGAGAGGCGCGCGTCGCCGATAGAGGGCGAAGCAATCCATGGTCATGAGCGGCTTGCCGTCCTGGTTCTTTACATCAAAGAAGACCTGAACCATGCCGCGGTCGCCCTGGCCGGGAACGCCTTTTGCGGCCTTGACCGTGCGCATCACGTGAAAGATATCGCCGGGCACGATGGGCTTGCGCCATCTGACTTCATTAACGCCGGGTGATCCGATGTGTTCAGCCTCATTGAGATAGGTGTCACAGATCAGACGCATGAGCATGGCGCAGGAGTGCCAGCCGCTGGCGCAAAAGATGCCGAGAATGGATTGTTTGGCGGCCTCTTCATCAAGATGATGAGCTTGCGGGTCGTAGAGTTCGGCAAACTCGATAATCTCTTCTTTGGTGACAGGGGTGCCTTTGAACTCAAAGACGTCGCCGACCTTGAAATCTTCAAAGTATTTGCATCCATCACTCATGAGACCATTGCCCCCGTATTAATTGGCAAAGCGGAAGTGCATGACGTCGCCGTCCTTGACGATATAGTCCTTGCCTTCGAGACGCATCTTGCCCTTGTCCTTGGCACCCTGTTCGCCACCAAATTCGATAAAGTCTTCATAGGATATTGTTTCTGCCCGGATGAAGCCTTTTTCAAAGTCGGTGTGGATGACACCGGCGGCCTTTGGTGCACTATAGCCCGTTTTGATCGTCCAGGCCCGGGCTTCCTTGGGACCGGTGGTGAAATAGGTCTGGAGCCCGAGGAGGCCGTAGCCGACATGGATCAGACGATTGAGCCCGGGTTCTTCAAGGCCAAGTTCCTCAAGGAATTCTGATTGTTCCTCATCGTCGAGGGTGGCGAGTTCAGACTCGATCTTTGCGGAAATGATCACAAAGGCCGCGCCTTCCTTTTGCGCACGGTCTTCGACTATTTTGGAATAGTCATTGCCGGTCGCGGCTGATCCTTCATCGACGTTTGCGACATAGAGAATGGGCTTTGCGGTCAGAAGGTTGAGCTGGCGGTATTCACGCTTGTGATCATCGGAAATGTCTGCGGCGCGGGCAGGGCGACCTTCGCGAAGTTCAACCAACGCCAGGTCGATTAATTGCTTCTGCAGAATGGCTTCCTTGTCATTGCCGCGGATGCGCCGCTCAATGTTGTGCATGCGGCCTTCAAGGCTCTCCATGTCGGCGAGCATCAGCTCGGTCTCGACGGTTTCGGCATCGGACAACGGGTCGATTTTGCCATCGACGTGGGTGACATCATCATCCTCAAAACATCTCAGGACATAGGCGATGGCATCGACTTCGCGAATGTTGGCGAGGAACTGGTTGCCGAGGCCTTCGCCTTTTGAGGCGCCTTTCACGAGGCCTGCGATGTCGACGAAGGTGAGGCGTGACGGGATCACTTCCTTTGAGCCCGAGATCTCGGCCAGCTTGAAAAGCCGCGGCTCAGGCACAGCCACTTCACCGACATTGGGCTCAATGGTGCAGAACGGATAGTTCTCGGCCTGCGCGGCAGCCGTTTTGGTGAGCGCATTGAAGAGTGTTGACTTGCCGACATTGGGCAGACCAACGATGCCGCACTTGAAACCCATTTTATTCGTCTCCGCTCTCTTTGATCTTCTTTTTATCTTTAGGGGGTTTGGGCGGCGCAATATCGAGCGCCACCTGGTTCATAAAATTGGCATCGTCACGCGCTGCCAAAAGTCCGGCATGGCGAGCTATGGCATCGAGCAAGGGCTCGACCCACTCGCGGTCCGCCTTTGAAAAATCACTGAGGACATGACCAGTGACGCGGGTCTTTTCTCCCGGATGGCCGATGCCGAGGCGGATGCGCCGAAAGTCGGTGCCGACATGATTTGCGATGCTCTTCAGACCATTGTGCCCGGCAAGACCGCCGCCCTGTTTGGCGCGCACCTTTTGTGCTGCCAGATCCAGTTCATCGTGGAAGATGACGATGTCTTTGGGATCAATTTTGTAGAAGCGCGCCGCCTCGCCAACCGAGCGCCCTGATTCGTTCATATAGGTGGTCGGACGCAGGATGAGGGCTTTTTCGCGGCCCTTTGGACCATCGAGAAAGCCTTCGCGTGTCATGCCTTGAAAGCGCGCGCGCTCCGGCTCGAAGTTATTGGCGTCAGCAATGCGTTCCACCGCCATAAAACCAATGTTATGGCGGTGGTTCGCGTATTGTTTGCCCGGGTTTCCCAGGCCGACCAGAAGGATCATGGTTCAGCGTGCCCAGATGGTTCAGCTAACGAAGTACTGGCAGGAAGGAGACGGCCTACTCGCCGCCTTCCTCGGTTGCCTCTGTAGCACCTTCTTCGCCTTCAGCACCTTCTTCGCCCTCGACACCTTCAGCGCCTTCATCACCCTCGACTTCGTCTACGATGGCGAGCGTCGGTGAAGCGATTGTGACAATGGTAAAGTCACGGTCCGTGATCGTTGGCTTGCAGTCAGCTGGAAGCTTGACGTCTGAAATGTGTGCGGAATCGCCTATGTTCATCTCGGACAGATCAATCTCGAGGGCTTCCGGAATAGCATCGACAGAGACATTGAGCTCAACCGTGTGACGAACAATGTTCAAGGCTCCGCCCTGCTTCAGGCCCGGGCTTTCTTCTTCGCCGAGGAAGTGCACCTCAACTTCAATGTTGAGACGGGCACCTTTACCCAGACGCAGGAAGTCGACGTGCAGAGGCTGGTCGGTGACCGGGTGGATCTGGACTTCACGGGGGATAACCCGTGTTGCCTTGCCGTCGATTTCGACCTGGCACAGCTCACGAAGGAATGTTCCTGTGTGCCATGCCTTGCGAATGACAATCTGGTCAAAGGCCACAAGTTCGGGGTTCTGCTTGCCGCCATAAACGACGCCAGGGACCTTGCCCTCACGACGGACGGCCCGGGCGGCCCCCTTGCCGGCCCGATCGCGCTTTTCAGCAACGAGAACGATTTGTTCGCTCATATCAAATTCTCCTAAAATTACCGGCGCTCCCTCCAAGGGTGTGGGCACCGTCAAGGCGCGCCTTGTAACGCAGGCGAGGGGAAAGGGCAAGCTTTGAGGTGGATCAGGGAGGAGCGGCTGATAACCGGGCCTAATTAAACAGGCTGGAGACTGATTCATTGTGGCTGATCCGGCGGATTGCCTCGCCTATGAGATCTCCGATACTCATAATCCTGATGTTCTTTGTGGCCAGGACTGCTTCGGTGGGCTGGATAGAGTCGGTGATGACCAGCTCTTTCAACTTGGAGTTACCGATCCTTTCAGCCGCATTGCCGGAGAGGACGCCGTGGGTGATATAGGCGGAGACCTCGGTTGCGCCCTGGTCGAGAAGGGCTTCGGCGGCATTGCACAGCGTGCCCCCTGAATCGACCATGTCGTCAACAAGGATGCAGCGGCGTCCGGAGACATCGCCGATAATGTGCATGACTTCGGAAACACCGGCTTTTTCGCGGCGCTTGTCGACAATAGCCATTTCGACACCGAAGCGTTTGGCCATGGCGCGAGTTCGGACAACGCCGCCAACATCCGGCGAGACCATCATGAGGTCGGACGTGTCGTAATTTAGTTCAATATCGCGAGACATTTTCGGTCCGGCAAAAAGATTGTCGGTCGGGATATCAAAGAAGCCCTGAATTTGTCCGGCGTGAAGATCAAGAGTGAGGACCCGGTCGGCTCCAGCGGCGGTGATCAGGTTGGCAACCAGCTTGGCGGAAATCGGTGTGCGCGGGGCGGGCTTCCTGTCCTGGCGAGCGTAACCGAAATAGGGGATGACGGCAGTGATCTTTTTTGCCGAGGCGCGCTTCAGCGCATCAATACAGATCAGAAGTTCCATCAGATTGTCATTGGCAGGGTAGGAGGTTGACTGCAGGAGGTAGACGTCCTTGCCTCGCACGTTTTCCTCGATCTCGACAAAGACCTCCATATCGGCAAAGCGCTTTATCGAGGACCTGGTGAGAGGGGCGCCAAGATATTTGGCGGTCGCTTCGGCGAGGACTGGATTGGAATTTCCGGCAAGCAGGATCATGGACGGGGTCTCTTCTTCTCAAGCCGCTTGATTGGACCCTTGATCCGGTCCGGGGCTTGTGATGGCTGGCCTTCAAAACCAGGATTGTCGCGGCGGTTTTAACAAAGGGTCATGAGACTGTAAACAGGCTGTCGCTTTCAGAAGGGTTTATTGGTTCCTCGTATTCATTGTGTCTGGCTTTGTTTTCGGAAGAAGTCGGCAATACCTGTTGCTGCGCCTTGGGTTACGAGAGGCGCAAGATCCTCCCAACCGCTCTCCAAGGTTGCTGAAGGAACCTCGTTTGACTGATCGATGGTGGCCAGAACGACATCTCGAGGTGACTTTAATTCCCATGTGAGCGCAAGGCGGGCAAAACCGGGCCGTGATTCGGCGATGCCAACCGTGCACTGGAGGCGAAAGGTTTTTTCATCAGGACGGCCTGTGACGTCAAAACCGGCCTGGCGCAGCGCGGCATTTATCTCTCGTCGAAGCGGGCGTTCGCCGTCCCCGGGAACATCGAAGAGGGCCGTTACAATGATTTTCTCACCGGTGCCTGTCGGTTGACCTTGTTCCCCGCGTTGACCGGGGCTCATGGCTTGACCGGGCCTTACCGGCTCAAGCCTCGGATCTGGTTCGCTTCGGAGCAGCCCCAGAACTCTGGTGGTGACGGCGCTCGCCATATCTTTGGCTAGCATCCGCGTGGCAAGAGAATCAGGGTCAAGGTCGGTCAGGTTTGTCGCCAGCGGGATCTCAAAGTCATCAAGGGTGACGCCATAGGGATCGCGAAACGTCCAGCGGATCGATGTGGCTCCGTCGGCTCTTTCGATGAACTCACCGTAGAGGCTTGATGTTCGTCCTGCCGGCCGTGATATTGTGGCGATGGTCTCCTTCTGCAGGAAGTCATCAATCACGGCGCGTGTCACCAGGGTGGCTGCTGCTTCATCAAGACCGCGCACCTGCGGAATGACGATGTGATCAGGCAGGATCATCTGCGCCACGCGGTTCTGCCCCTTGTCACCGGGTTTGTAAGGCATGGGCAAAAAGGCGGTCGGGTTGGCGCAGGCGGTGAGCATGAGTATGGCGAGCAAGGTGAGGGGCCATGATCCGGGGGCATTCATCATGATTTGCTCGCCTCAAGCATAATGACAGAGATGTTCCGGCCGTAGTCTGCCTCCTTGCGATGGGTAGCGCGGCGATACGAAAAATAGTCCTCTTCCAGGGTGCAGGTGCACAGATCAAGATTTTCTACCTCGCCAATGGCAAGATCATCGAGGCGGGCGATAATGAAAGCGGGTAGATCGAAGGTGTGATGGCCGCTGCGCCCGGAGGGTTGGAAGAACTCCTCGTAACCAGCGGATTTATCGAGGAAACGTTCGATGAACTCGGGACCAACTTCATAGGCCTTACCGGATATGGTTGGCCCGAGGCTGGCGCGAATGCGGGCGCGGTCTGCGCCGAGGCCAATCATCTCGTCAACCGTTGCATCAAGAACGCCGGTGAAAGCGCCTTTCCATCCGGCATGGGCGGCGCCGATGACGCCGGCCTCCGGGTCTGCGAAGAGCACCGGTCCGCAATCAGCCGTCAGTATGCTGAGGGCAAGTCCGGGTTCGCGTGTCACTATCGCATCGGCTTCAGGCCTCGCATCAGACGACCAGGGTGCGCGCACTTCCACGACTTGAGGCGAATGGATCTGGTGGAGAGAAAGAAGATGACTGGACGCGATGCCAAAGTGACCGGCAACGCGGGCACGGTTTTCAATGACGCTCAGCGCGCTGTCACTGGAACCTTGTCCACAATTGAGGTCGGCGAAGAGACCGCGGGATACACCGCCGCGCCGCCCGAAAAATCCGTGCGCGATGCGTTCGCTCTCTAGTAACTCGCTCTTGATTGGCTCCACTTTGTCCATGCCTTACAAATTCTCGTGCTCAGGCTCAAACCCGGGAGGAACGGCAAGCCCTGAAGTATAAACCGAAAGAACCTTGAAGAGAGAGCCCATCTGCTGCGGCCCGGTGAGGCGATCAAAAGCACTTTTGATATCGCTGGACTGGGCGGCGCTGGCGTTTTCCATCAGCTTTTCTGCGCGGGTCTTGATGCCCAGGGCTTTGAGAAAGGCTTTCTGGGTCACGACTGGCGATGTTTCGAGGCCCGCTGAAACTGCAGCCGTGATCAGGGCCGCGAAGTCTACGTGGGCCGTGAGGTCTGCTTCACCTGTATTGAAGAGGACATGCTGCGGTATGTGGTTTTTGACCGCCTGAAATGTGTCACCAAAGCCGCTCCTGGCATGGCCGTAGTCGATGATGAGGGCAGCACCATTGTGGACACCGAGTTTGTTACCGAGGTCCTGCATCAAGGTATTGGCCTCAGGCCTTGTTTCGGCAATGGTTTCGACCTCGATGCGGGCATTTATGTCCTGCGGTAAGACTTGTGGGTAGGGGATCGGCGTTTCGGCCAGGCAGAAGCCGAAGGCCGCGGGCCCGCCTGAAGCGCCATCAGCGCCGAGCCCGACCAGTCGCTCGTGCCAGCCCGACCCGGATTTGACATATTGGTGAACGGGAAGGGCGTCGAAAAATTCGTTGGCGATGATAATCATCGGTGTATCAGGCAGGGTGTCGATGCCGTCGTGCCAGGTTGGTGGTCTTGTCGTCTTGTTCTTCAGCACCTTTTTCTGCTCTTGCCTGAGCTGCGGGCTCATCTCAACGAGATGGATATCGGCTGCATCATGTAGCGCCGGAACGGCTTTTGCGAGGGTGCGCATGATGTCTGCCATCAAAGTGCCCCGGCCTGGACCGAGCTCGACGAGAGAAACGTTTTCAGGGCTCTCCATGTTCAGCCAGACCTGCGCGGCCCACAAGCCGACAAGTTCTCCAAACATTTGCGAGATTTCCGGCGCCGTCGTGAAATCGCCGTCTCTGCCAAAAGGCTCGCGGCTCATGTAGTAGCCAAATTCAGGATCGCCGAGGGCTGTGTTCATGTATTCCGCGACACTGATCGGCCCGGCTTGTTCTATGTGGCGCGCGAGTTTTTCTGTCAATGTGCGCGGCAAGGTCACGATTTGGTCTTATCCCTGTCTGGAAGCGATTTTTTCGGAGCGAAAGGCGCGATGGAAAAACCAGCCGCCGATAAGAACCATGACGAGGGAAAGCAGCATGCCCTGGGTCAGCCAGTGGTCCGGGCCAAAGGGCCGGGTGTCTGAATCGCGGAAAAACTCGACAAATATTCGGGCGGCTCCGTAGCCAGTGAAGAAGATACCGGTGAGGAACCCGCTCTTTGACAGCGCCTTGAACCGATATGTGAGAATGGCGATAACGAGGAAGAGGAGGATCCCTTCAAGAAAGGCTTCGTAAAGCTGGCTCGGGTGGCGCGGCAATGGCCCGCCATAGGGAAAGATCATGGCCCACGGCACATCCGACACCCGGCCCCACAGTTCGCCGTTAATGAAATTGGCCATCCGGCCGAAGAATAGACCGATGGGCGCAGCACCTGCGAGCAGATCGCCCATCATGAACATATCACTGCTGCGTTTGCGGCAGAAAAGGATCGTGGCGACTACGACACCGGCAAAGCCGCCATGGAAGGACATGCCGCCGTTCCAGACTTTCAGGATTTCCAGCGGGTGGTCGAGGTAGATTTCGGGCTGGTAGGGAATGCCGTAGAAGAAGATGTAGCCGATCCGCCCGCCCAGAATGACGCCGATGGCCGCCCAGAACACAAAGTCTTCCAGCAGGGCTTTGTCAAACGGTGGCTTGTTTTTTTTGTAGCTCTGCCACAGGGGGGCGTGATCCATGAGGCGGCGGACATAGACCCAGGCAAGGGCAATGCCGGCGATATAGGCGAGCGAATACCAGCGCAGAGCCACAGGGCCAATGCGGATGATTTCCGGGTCGATATCGGGGAATGGCAGGACGAGAGAATGCATGGCGGGACCTTGTCGCGCGGTCAGGCTGCTGTCAAGATTTCCGTTTGAAGCCGCACACCATATTTTGACCTGAAATGTTGGCCGTAAACACTTGAATGTTTTCGTCTTATGGGCGTAAGAAGGATGACGCCCAGGTTCAGCCGATCAGGAGACAAGACCCATGCAGACCAGCAACAAGGTTCTCGATGACATTGCCAAAGTCATGACCGGGGCTGCCGGGGCGGCGCAGGGGGTTCGCGAGGAGGTCGATGGCCATGTGCGGAACCTGATGGAGCGTCTGCTGCGGGATATGGATCTGGTGACCCGGGATGAATTTGAAGCGGTCAAGGAAATGGCGCGCCTCGCCCGGGAAGAAAATGACGCGCTGTCGGCCCGGATTGCCGAACTCGAGGGCAAGAGCGCGACCCCCACGCAATAATATTTCGTACTTATCAACAGGGACGTCCAATCTTTGCTTGCCGAGGGTGGAATCCTTCGGCACATTTTAGCCATAATTGCTTCATGGCTCCCTGGTATCGCGGGCGTGCCTCACGTCGGTAGCGTTGCGTTCCTCCTGAAAATCATCTCCTGATGAAAGAGGGCAACCCGCATGGTTCTTGTTGAGAGCGATGGCTTTTTTGCGCCGCATAATCCGGTCGACACATTCGAAGATGTGGTCGGGCGCTTTGACTGGCCTTATGAGCGACCCACCGAAGAACATTTGGCGATCACCATCAAAGGCAGCTGGTGCGACTACCATGTATCGGTGATATGGGCACCGGACCTTGAGGCTGTCCACATGTCCGCGACCCTTGACGTCAAGGTGCCTGAGGCGAAGCGGGGCGAAGTCCACACGCTGCTCGCCTTTATCAACGAACAGCTCTGGTTTGGTCACTTCGATCTTTGGTCGGAAGAATCCGCGCTGATGTTTCGGCTTGCCCTGCCGCTGGGCGGGGTCGGCGACGCAACGCACGAACAGTGCGAAACACTGTTGCAGGTTGTTGTTGAGGCCTGTGAGCGCTACTATCCTGCCTTTCAGTTTGTACTTTGGGCTGGCAAGACCGCACAAGAGGCCATCGATGCCTCGATGTTTGATACGGTCGGCACCGCCTGAAAAGAGGCGGTTTTACTATGACAGATCAGGGATTCGGCAAGCTGGTGCTCATCGGCGCTGGCAAGATGGGCGGCGCGATGCTCGATGGCTGGCTCGACAAGGGCTGCGGCGCGCGGGTTATTGAAGTTGTCGACCCTGGCGCATCGGATGAATTGAAGGTATTGGCCAAAGCGGGCCGCATCACAGTGTCGGTGGCGATCGGTGCCGACGGGGTCGGGGCGGGCGATGTGCTGGTCCTTGCTGTCAAGCCGCAGATCATGGCGGCAGCGCTTGCGCCCGTCACCAAAGTCGCGCACGCCGGCGTCCTCGTTATCTCCGTCGCGGCAGGGACTTCTCTGAAGTCTTTCGAAGATGCCTTCGGTAAGGAGACCGCCATCATCCGCGCCATGCCCAATCTGCCAGCCTCCATCGGCCTTGGCATGACCGTCGCTGTCGGTAACGCCGGTGTCGGCGAGGACGAGAGGGCGCTCGCGACAGGCTTGCTGGAAGCCGTTGGCAAGGTCGCCTGGATCCAGGATGAGGCGCAGATGGATGCGGTCACCGCGCTGTCGGGCAGTGGCCCGGCCTATGTCTTCCACATGATCGAGGCGATGGCGAAGGCAGGTGTTGCAGAAGGTCTCGCCCCCGATCTTGCCCTTGAGCTCGCCACAGAAACCGTCCGCGGCGCCGGTGTCCTTGCTGCAACATCAGATCTCGCCCCCGGCACCTTGCGCGAAAACGTCACCAGCCCTGGCGGTACGACGCAAGCCGCGCTTGACGTGTTGATGGGAGAGGGACGGCTTGAGAAACTGATGATGGAGGCTGTGACGGCGGCGGCGAAGAGATCGAGGGAGTTGGGGAGTTGAGCGAGTGGGCTGTTGAATTGATGGCCCGGAACGGATTATCAGGATATTGTTGGGGAAACCCTGGCTGAAGGATTGCCCTCTACGGCAATGGCCTGGTCTGACCCCGAGTGGAATGAAGACCCATGAAAGCGATTGTCTTTACAAGATATGGACCGCCGGATGTTCTTTATCTTGAGGAGGTGGCAAGGCCTCAACCCGGGGACCGCGAAGTCCTGGTCAAAATTCATGCGGCCTCTATAAATTCCTGGGACTGGGATCTCCTGAGAGGAACGCCGTTTGTGAACCGGTTAATGGCAGGGCTCCTCAAACCGAAAAGAATAAAGATTCCGGGATGTGACATAGCCGGACGAGTTGAAGCGGTCGGCAAAAACGTAAAACAGTTTCAGCCTGGCGATGAGGTGTTCGGAGACCTGTCGAGGTGTGGGTGGGGCGGGTTTGCCGAATATGTATCCGTTCGTGAAAAAGGCCTGTCATTGAAGCCGTCCTGTTTGTCCTTCGAGCAGGCAGCGGCTGTGCCGCAAGCGGGGCTTCTCGCCCTGCAGGCGCTTTGCGATAAAGGGCAGGTTCAGTCAGGACAAAAGGTTTTGATTAATGGCGCCGGGGGGGGAGCCGGTACGTTTGCAATTCAGATTGCCAAGTCATTGGGAGCTGACGTGACGGGTGTCGATCACACATCGAAGCTGGTTTTTATGCGCTCGCTTGGTGCAGATCATGTTCTGGACTACACGCAAGAAGATTTCACCAGGAACGGGCAGCAGTATGATCTCATTCTTGATGTTCAGGGATATCATTCGATTTTTGACTACAAGCGCGCGCTGAGCCCCGGAGGGATTTATGTCATGGTTGGAGGGTCCTCCGCTCTGGCAAACCAGGTTATGTTTCTGGGTCCGTGGATTTCAATGATCAGCGGTAAAAAAATGGGTCTCCTGTTGCACAAAGCGAACAAGGGAATGGCTTTCATGAAAGAGCTTCTTGAAGCCGGCAAGGTCGTCCCTGTTATTGATAGATGCTACCTGCTGGAGGACGCGGCTGAAGCTCTCCGGTATTTTGGTGAGGGACAGGTCAAAGGAAAAGTCGTAATAACCCTGGAGCATAATAACAAAACCTGAAAACAGGATGTCGCCGTCCGTTGTTTCGTTCCCGGGCATCGCAGATTACACAACTTAAGGTAAATGTGATGTATTGTAGTGTGTCCTGAGTTGTTTCTGCTTCGCTTATATTCCTGGATCCGGTGATAAAGCTGTTGGATATGGACCTTCCCTAAACCATAGTGTCGGTCATGCGAATCCTTGATGTTATCAGACGCGAACGCCTCAGTATCCTTTTCATTATCGGGCTCCTGATTTCGAGTTTGGTGCTGGTCGCGATGACGCGGGGAATCAAATCCGACATATCGCTGGTTTTCAATAACTGGCGCCGGTTTTCTGTCGAGCGGTCGGAAAAAGTGGAGGCCGTAACGACACTGCGCAAGGAACTTGGCTACGGGGGCATGATCCACCAGTTCAAGAATTTTGTCCTGCGCGGTGACCCGTCCTACCGCGCCAGCATGGGCGAACATCTGGGCGGGGCGCGGGCGGCGATCACCCGATACCGTTCTCTTGGTGCCAACCAGGCCGAGACTGCAGCACTCGATGACCTGGACGCAACCTTGCAGGCTTACAGAGCAGCAGCCGACCTGGCCCAACGCCTGGTGGACACCGGAGCTTCCATCGCAGAAGTGGACCGGCAGGTCAGGATCGATGACGGTCCGGCATTGGCGGCGCTAAAAGTGTTGTCAGAACAATCTCAATCCCGAATTTATGACGATGGAAGCGTTTTGAGTAAAGCTTCAGCCATCAATGCACTATGTGCCGCTATCGGTTACGGCGGGATGATTCACAACTTCAAAAACTACGTATTGCGTGGTGACGAGACCAGGGCTTTGATGGCTGAAAGCCAAATCAATGAGGCGAGACGTGCCCTGACCGCCTATGCACGAGACAGCACGAACCTGGAAGAACAAGCGGCTCTGGTTGATTTGAGGGCAATGCTCGATGCCTATGGTGAGGCGATCAAAGTAGCCACGGCGATGAGGGAAAAAGGCGAAAGTGCTGCGACCATCGACAAGAGGGTGCGGGTTGACGATCAACCGGCCTTTCTCGCACTCACTATTATTCAACGTCAGCTTCACCTTCAAAGTGAAACAAACGCGCTGGCCGTCTCCAATGCGCTCGGCGGGGCATCCGCTCTGTCCCGCGCCAGTTATTGGGTGACGTTTGGTCTGATGGTGTCCCTGCTTGCCGGAGCGATATGGACCCTTTGGGATCGGCAGCGGCGCGAACAGTTATTGCGGACCAGCGAGGAGCGCACCCTGGCTATTGTCGATAATATCGTCGACGGCGTCATCGTTGCAGATGCGAAAGGGATCATCGCAGAATTTAACAAGAGTGCGGAAGGCATCTTTGGTTACTCGGCGGATGAAGTTCTTGGCAAAAACATTGCAATGCTCATGCCGGAGTCATATTCCAACCGGCACAACCAATATATAGACAACTACATTGAAACCAATGACCCGAAGATTATCGGGACAGGACGCGAGCTGGAAGGGTTGCGCAAGGACGGAACGGTTTTTCCCATGCGCATTGCTGTGGGTGAGCTCCATTTGGGAGCGGAGAAAGCCTTCGCCGGTATCGTCGCCGACATTTCCGGGCAAAAAAATCTTGAGGCGCAACTTCATCGCGCCCAGAGAATGGAAGCGGTAGGCCAATTAACGGGCGGTATTGCTCACGACTTCAATAACCTTATGGGGGTGATGCTAGGCAACGCCGAAATATTGCTGGATCAGGCCGGAGAAAATGAAAAGGCAAGACGCAGTGCAGAAGCGGTCGTTGAATCGGTGAAACGCGGCGCATCTCTGACACAGCGACTTTTGGCGTTTTCTCGCCAACAGGCTCTGTTACCCCAGCCAACTGTCATTAATGATCAGATTTTTGGTCTTGAGGAGCTGCTGCATCGGGCGCTTGGAGAGACAATAGAATTACATTCGAACCTGGGGCTGGGGACCTGGACGGCACTGATTGATCCGTACCAGTTCGAGAATGTACTGATTAACTTGTCGATTAATGCCCGGGACGCCATGCCAAGGGGTGGTGTGTTGACAATAGAGACTGCCAACACAACCCTTGATGAAGACCATGCGGCGCAGTTTGAAGACGTAATGCCCGGAGACTATGTGAAAGTCACGGTGAGCGACACCGGAGCCGGGATGTCGCCGGAAACCCTGAAAAAGGCCTTTGAGCCGTTCTTCACGACCAAGGATGTGGGTGAAGGCAGCGGGCTGGGCCTAAGCATGGTCTACGGGTTTGCCAAACAGTCAAACGGACATGCAACAATCAACAGTGAGGCTGGCCACGGCACGACGATCGAGCTCTATCTGCCGCGATCAGAGGAGTTTGTTAGCCAGGAAGACGTCAGGGGCGAGGCGCCAGGACCAGCGCGCGGATCGGTACGCATCCTCGTCGTTGAGGATGACGAGGACCTTCGGGAAATCCCGACAACCATGCTGCGCGACTATGGTTACGAGATTGTGGAGGCACGCAATGGCAAGGAAGCTATCCAGTGTCTTCAAGATAGCCAGCCCTTCGATCTTCTGTTTACTGATGTTGTGCTTGCGGGCGGCATGAATGGTTTGGAGATTGCGGATGAAGCGAAACGGATACAGCCACGGATTAAAGTCCTCTTCACCTCGGGGTATCCGGAGAGTATTATCTCTCATGGTGGCAAGGTGAACCAGGACACGGCCCTGCTTAACAAGCCCTACCTCCGGACTACGTTGCTTGAGATGGTTCGGGCGGCCCTGGATAGCCCGGATGTTTAAGCACCACGTGCGATCATCCGTCTGAGCCCGCCGATGCGTGACAGGCTTCCTGGCCGGGGCTGTGGAGCGCCCCTAAAAAGTTTTTGAATTAGTCCTCCTCGGTATCCAGGGCGCGTATGGCGTTCAGGAGTTCCGGGTTTCTTTGCAGCCGCTTCAGGAGTGCCGAGGCTTCCTTTGTACTCATTTTCTCAAAGTAGGCAGAGACATTTTTGATCTCATCCGAGGGTACCCGTTTGTCGCCAAGGCGTCCTTGTCTCAGCAGGATAAAGATTGCCAGGAAGCTTTGAGAGTCGATTCCGACTGCCTTGCATATTGCTGCAAAGCACTCTCCGCCTTCTTCAAACATGATCCTGTTAGCCAGACCCTCTCGGAGGTGACAGGCCGTGGCGAACCATGTCGTAAATCTGGGGATCTGTGTCGCATTTAACAGAGCCAGTAGTGTATCTCCGAGCTCGCCTTGCCGGACGGCCCTTTCGACCTGATTGGCGAACTCTTCGCCGGCGCTTTTCTCTTCTTCAATACCTTCAATCATCTGTGGGATGACATCTTCAATAGCATTGTCAATGCTGTCTTCATCAATACCATGATTGAAAATCAGGTCCTGCCGCAGTGCGGCCGTGATCGCCCAGTAGAGTTGTTTGGCGACGGATTTTGGCAAGTCATGCCGCCTGACGATGGCAGCACTGAAAATGCTGTCCTGATTTGTTCTTCTGGCAATGTCTTCGAAGGTTTTATCATCGATCTCTGCACCCTTGTTTTCAAGAAGCGATTTGACGACCCCGTCGTCGCCCCTATCTACCAGAGCTCTTGACACACTGGCGGGGAGAATGGCCCGCATGGAGACGGCCATATGGTGTTCCCTGGTCTTGTTCATGACGATGTTGATCAGGTCCGGATCTCTTAGTGCTGTCGAGTTTTTCAGAATCGGGAACGCAATGCTGCTCTCCATGTTGGCAAAGTGCAGAGCCAGCTTTCGCGGTACATTGGGTTCGTCGGCCAATCGTTCTGCAAGGGCCGCCTTAACAGTTTTTTCAATTCCGTCGATGAGCTTGATGATGATATCCGTCATTACTTCGTAGTCAGATCCTGTGAAGAGCCGTGACTTCCCTGAAAACAACTCGACGACTGCTGTTGTCAGCAACGTTCGACCTTTCCTTGACCTGTCATTGGCCAGCTGAATAAGTTGCTCTTGGCGCGTCTTTGCCAATGGTGAAGTTCCTGACATGCGGCCTGCCATCTGATTATTTCCCTCTTGTTCAACAATCGGTCAGGTTGGTCGCTTCATCCCTGACATGCGTTTACTTTATCAAGCGATAATGTGAACGGAAGCTAAACTAATTTGGGTACTAAACGATATATGTTTCGTGGATGAGTCGCGGCGTTGGGAAGGGGTTCTGGAACATTTCAGTCGCTGCAAGCCAGGAGGGCTTTGACCCGAGGATCGCATGCTGCGGCGATCTTTGATCGCGTCAGAACTGGAGGGGACGTTACAATCTTCCTGTCTCCCGGGTGGTTGTTCTCACGATCCCGTTGAACGACTGCCAGGGAGACAGGCGCAGTGCAATTGTTTCAGGAAGCTGGATGGTCTGGCGCCTTACTTGCCGTGCTTTTCGAGCCAGGCAGCAATACGCGACTGCGCTTCAGACACTTGCTCCGGCGTCAGGTGTTCACGGGCGAAATCCTGTGTATCCCGAGACAGATAGGTGTCTCCACACGCCACAGAGATGCCATACCATTTGTAGGCTTCGACCTTGTCCCTGGGAATCCCGTCGCCACTTGAATAGTGGATCCCGAGCTGGTAGCCGGCCTTCGGGTGGCACTGTTCGGCAGCTTTCGTGTACCATTCGATGGCTATTTTATCCCGATCCTCAAAAGCGTTTTCACTATAGTGGGCGGAAGGGTGCGTCAGTCCGATCAGGGACATGTCAAATATGGCGCCAAGCATGTACTGCGCCCCGGCATGATTATTTTTCCCGGCCGTCAAATACCACTTCAGGGCATCTTCTGAGTCCTGTGCCGTGTTGTTTCCGTTGTGAAGGGCCTCGGCAAGCTGGAACTGGGCCTCGATGTAACCTCGTTCGGCAAGTTTTCCATACCATTTGATCGCCTGCGGGTAGTCCTGCGGTGTCCCGGTTCCTGATGCATACATTTTCGCTACGGAAAACTGAGCGGGGATAGCAATCTTGTCCGGCGCCGTTTCGTTCTCTGCAGCCATTTTGAACCATTTGAAGGCTTCAGCATCGTCTTTGGGCGTGCCTATGGCGTTGTCATGGAAATAGCCAAGGTTAACCTGTGCTTCGCCAACACCTTGCTGACCTGCCTGTTTGAACCACTTGATGGCCTTCTTGTAATCCTGCGGGGTGCTCTCACCCTTTTGATAAATGTAACCAAGTGCAAATTGCGCCACTCGATCATTGCCTTTGGCCGCCCGTGTGAACCATTTGATCGCTTGCCCGTAATCCTGCGGCGTCCCGACACCGGCGTAATACATGGCGCCAAGATAGAGCTGCGCTTTTACCTGACCTCTTTTCGCGGCTCGCTCAAAAAGCGCCAGGGCTTTGGAGGGGCTTTGACCCTTGTCCCATTCGTCTTCTTCATAGAAGTTTTCGATCAGAAGCTGCATTTCAAAATCGTCGGTCCTGTCGGTTCCAAGGACCCACAGCGCAACGTCCGGAAGCTCTTCTCCATTGCCCCACTGGCCCTCGGCGTATAACCGCCCGTAGAGGTATAGCGTGTCCGGATAGCCTTGTTCGGCGGCCAGCGCGAACCATCTGGCGGATTCCGTAATGGAGAAGCGGATGCCATAGCCCGGGGTGAGCCCGAAATGAACCAGCCCCATCAGGTGTTGCGCAGAGGCGTTGCCTTTTTCTGCTTTTCTTTTCAGCTCTATAAAACTCTTTCGTGCCGCATCCTCCAACTGATCCCAATTGATTTCTTCAGCCTGAGCCACCCCCGATACGGGAAGGCCTGACATAGTCAGAAAGAGGGATAGAACGACAACGGGGAGATGCATTCTAATACGTTTGATCATTTGACACTATCCGGCAATGTTTGCGAACCGGACCTGAAGAGGGCCCCGATCCTGGTTGGTAATTTGAGATGAGCCCGGTCCCTTGCAGGACTACCCATCTGCGTCTTCGGGATCATCCATCCGGGAGCCGATACCGACCAGCAATGTGAGGACGCTTGCGATGACCGAGAGCCAGAACCATCCCCTGGCAATCCTGCCGGGGACTTCGTATCCTTCCGGCTTCAACCGAATTTCGGCCTCATCGGACACCGGCTTGACCTCTTCAATAAAGGATGTGTCCATGCCCAGTGATCGGGAAACAACGTCGTCACCTTCTTCCATGATCGGGAGCGTGACCTGTCCGGTGAAGCGGATTGTAGCGAGTTGCCCGACCGATTCCGTCAGGTTCGGGACGGCAAAAGACAGATGCAGGCTGATCGGATCTAGGTAATCGGTTACCGAAACGCCTTTGACACTCAGGCTCGAGACCTCGATCGACTGGCTCCAGTCATCATTTTCGAACGGGGAGACCTCGACAGGGACAATATCTCCCGAAGACAGTTCGATCTCACCCTTGAGGTCGAAGACATTTGAAAGTCCGTTGACTGAACTGTAGTGACCTGTGGACGTGAGCCTCCACTCCTGATTGACAGGAATGCAGAATTCCGACTTGCGACATTCCTGCATGTTATTGTTCCACCAGATCCACCCGGCGGCACTCACCGAGATCAAGAAGAGTATGGTGTAAAATTTGGAAGCCTTTGCGGCCTCTTCCGCTGTGAGTTCCTGATCATCCTGACTGCTGGCCACTTTTTCCCCCTGATACGCAAAGCATGGTTCGATTGCGGCGAATGTCAGGTTAAATCGTTTAATTTTCAGTTAATTCCAGTCAGGCGTGTATAAGGGGCGCGTTTGCGATTCATGATTTGGCAGGTCTTACCCCGGTAAACTCACCACAGCCTTGAGCCCGCCAAGATCGGACTGCCCCAATTCAATATCTCCGCCGTGCGCCCGGGCGACGTCGCGTGCGATGGCGAGGCCGAGACCGGAGCCGCCGTTGTCCAGGTTGCGGCCTTCGTCGAGGCGGTGGAAGGGGCGGAAGGCCTCTTCGCGGCGATCAGGCGGGATGCCGGGGCCGTTGTCCTCGACGGCGATGTTGATGCCGCTGTCATCCCGGGTCGCGGTGACGGTAACCTGCGTGCCGAAATTGCAGGCGTTGTTGACGAGGTTGGTGATGCAGCGCTTGAAGGCTGTGCGGCGCAGCGGAACTTCGAGGGTGCCGGGCGCGTCGACCTGGATCTCGCGGCCGCGGACAGAGGCGCTTGCTTTTATTTCATTCAGGACATCCGACACGTTTGTCAGTGCCGTGTCCTCGCTGGCCTGGCCGCGGGCGAAGTCGAGATATTCCTGCAACATGAATTCCATTTCGACAAGATCAGCCTTCATGTCCTCAATGTCGGGTGTGTCGCCCAGCATGGCGAGTTGCAATTTCATCCGGGTGATGGGGGTGCGCAGGTCGTGGCTGACACCGGCGAGCATTTCGGTGCGTTGCATGACATGGGCATTGACCCGGTCACGCATTTCAATGACGGCCTTTGCGGCGCTGCGTACCTCGCGCGCGCCAGCGGGTTTGAAATCAGGCACGTCGCGGCCCTTGCCGAAGTTTTCAGCCGCAAGGCCAAGGCGCAAAATGGCGCGAACCTGATTGCGCAGGAACAAAATCGCAATGGTCAGGAAGAGTGCCGTGGCGATGACCATCCAGACCAGGAAATTGTGCCAGTTGGTGGCGATGATCTGGCTGCGGCGCAGCTCGACGAACATAACGGCGCCGTCGAGCTGGACCTGGATTTCCACTATGGACGGACGTTTCTCAAGGTCAAACCAGAGGGGGCGCCGGATTTGCGCTTCGAGTTGCTGGCTCATGATAGCGGGAATGAACTTAAAGAAGACGGTGGGCTGATAGGTCGGAATCGTCGCGTCTTGTTCAATTCGTATGGTCAGATTCTTGTGGGTCTCTGCGAGACGAAACAGCTCAGCTTGATCTTTGCCACCAAACTTTTCGGTTTCAGCAATGATGAAGGCGATTTCGCCGGCAATCCCCGCCGACAGGCGCTGCGTGACCTGCTGTGAATAGCGCTCCATATAGAGCCATGTCGATACAATCTGTATCAGGAGGATTGGCGTCACGATGATAAGGACAAAGCGCCCGTAGAGGCTGCGCGGCATCAAAGGCTTCAGCAGGGCCCCGGCGGCGCGCAGGGTGTGGCCCGGAATGTTGAGCCCCGGCGTCTGGCGTATGAAGGTTTGGATGCGGTGTAACATATCTCTTTCTGTGGCAATCAGTCAGGTATCAGGGTGTAGCCGACACCGCGAATGGTCTGGAGATAGATTGGCATTTTGGGGTCGGTTTCGATCTTGCGCCTGAGCCGGGTGATCTGAACGTCGATGGAGCGTTCCTGACCAACGCCGGTGCGCTCGCACAGGTCTGCCCGTGAAAAGGTTTCACGCGGATTTTCTGCAAAGAAGCGCATCAAGGTGCCTTCGCCGGTGGTCAGTTTGACGAGCTTGTCGCCGCGCCACAGCTCGCCGCGATCAAGTGTGTAGCGATTGGGGCCCATGTTAATCTCGGTCCTGATTTCCGGCAGGGGTTTTTGCGCTCGTCGTAAAATTGATGACAGACGCAGGACAAGTTCGCGGGGCTCAAAGGGCTTTTGAAGATAATCGTCGGCACCTGCCTCAAGTCCCATGATCCGGTCGGCGGCTTCGCTGCGCGCGGTGAGGAGCAGGATCGGCACCGGGGAAATTTCGCGCAGGCTTTTTGTCAGCGCCAGGCCGTCCTCGCCGGGCATCATGATGTCGAGCACCAGGATGTCGAATTCCAGACCGCGCAAATAGTCCCGGGCTGCCGCCGCATCGGCCGCCGCGGTTACCTTGTAGCCGTTTTCAACAAGGAATTTTTGCAGCAGCGTTCGAATACGTCTGTCGTCATCAACAACCAGGACATGGGGAGCCTCGTCCTGGTTCTCTGGCCGGTTCTCTGGCCGGTTTTCTGGCGACTTGTCCAGGGGGGGCGATGAAGGGGTAGAGTGGGCGGGCACTAAATGTTCCTTGTCCATGTCAGGTCCCAACGGATCTGATTTGGTAGCAGCCTACCTCTTTTTGATGGTCTTTAAAATCTCTTCGCGTTCCGAGGTGTTGATGAGGCCCTCGAGGATCTTCCGATAGCCCTTGATGGCGTCAGGCCCGGCCAAACGGTAGGCGTCGCTGACCCGCTTGCGTTGCAGGTCCGAGAGGCTCTGTTCGAGTTCGCGGCCCTTGTCAGTCAGGCTGAGCAGCCGCTGACGCCGATCCAGAGAGCCGCTGGACTGCAAGATGAAGCCTTGTTCAACAAGCTGCTTCAGAACCCTGCCGAGGCTCTGTTTGGTGATCCGCAGGATGGCAAGGAGTTCACTGACCGTCATGCCCGGATTGCGTCCGACAAAGTGGACGACACGGTGATGCGCCCGGCCAAAGCCGTATTCTTTTAACATTTCGTCGGGATCTGATATGAAGTCGCGATAGGCATAAAACAACAGTTCGATTCCCTCGCGAATTTCTTCGTCAGAAAGATCATCGGGGCTCTTGTCAGATCCGTCCAATTCGGGGCGGACAGGCAGGCGATCTGGATTTTTTATGTCAGACATGTTGACATATAATGCTCATAATGTTACGAAATGCAAGCTATATGAGAAAGAAAATTACGACAGATCCACTTTTTCTCGCAGAACTCGACATTTTGATGCCAGGCAGTCTGAACGGGGTCTGATGTCGGCCTTCTGAAGGTCGGAAACCGGTGACAGGACTGACAATGGCGACAATAGTGGCCATGATAATAGCAAGGTTTGGAAGATGAGCACACAGCCTTTTGATGATCGCCCCGGATTTATCTGGATGAATGGTGAGATGGTCCCCTGGAAAGAGGCGACCCTTCACGTCCTTAGCCACGCGCTGCACTACGCCAGCTCGGTCTTTGAGGGGCAGCGGGCCTATAGCGGGACGGTGTTCAGGCTGCAGGAGCATACCGAACGGCTGCACTTTTCGGCGGGTCAGCTCGGCTTTGAAATCCCTTATTCGGTGGAAGAGATCAATCAAGCCTGCCGTGATATTCTGGAGAAACAGGGCCTCGTTGACGCCTATATGCGTCCCGTCGCATGGCGTGGGTCGGAGATGATGGGCGTCTCGGCGCAGACCTCAAAAATCAATCTGGCCATCGCAGTCTGGGAATGGCCGAGTTATTTTGCGCCCGAAGAACGGCTCAAGGGCATCAGGCTGAATATTTCGAAGTGGAAACGCCCTTCGCCTGAGACGATCCCGTGCAAGGCGAAGGCGGCCGGACTCTATATGATTTGTACGCTGTCGAAGCATGATGCGGAGCGCCAGGGGTATGCGGACTCGCTGATGATGGATTATCGCGGCCGCATCGCCGAGGCCACTGGCGCGAATGTATTCTTTCGCCGCGGCGACGAGCTGCACACACCGACACCGGACTGTTTCCTCGACGGGATTACCCGGCAGACGGTGATCGGACTGGCAAAAGCGCGGGGCGTCGAGATTATTGAACGTGCGATCATGCCTGATGAGATGGAAGGCTTCGAGGAGTGCTTCATTACCGGCACGGCAGCTGAAGTCACGCCGGTCTCGGAGATCGGAGCTTACCGGTTTACGCCAGGTGAGCTCTCCATGAACCTGATGGAAGATTATACCAGGCTGGTAAACAGCTAAGGGTTTTCCTGGTTTGAATGGTGTGATAGCGTTGTCTTGCTTTGGCGAAGCTGATGACCCTGCCTGTTGGCGGGTCGAAAACTAAATGCTCCTGCGTAGTACGGGTTTGTGCTGCAGCGATCAATGGGAGCCTTTATGAAACAACCATCAAAAACATCCGCAGTCTCGCAAAAGATACTCGATAGCCGGTCTGCCTATGATCAGTGGGCTCAAAGTTATGACACGCACCCGAATCCAACTGTTGCCATGGCCCGGATTGCACTCGCAAGGGATCTGCAACATGTGGAAGGGTTGAGTGTTTTTGAGTTCGGATGTGGCACGGGTGAGAACCCCTACAATTTGGGATGCAGAGGAGCAGCCTCACTTGTTGGCGCGGATGTATCTGCAGGGATGCTGGGCAGAGCGCGCGGCAAGCTGGATGGAATGGATGCGCATTTGCACCATATCAATGATATGGAAACATCATTTTTGATGAATGAAACATTCGATCTAATAATGGCGATCCTTGTTCTTGAGCATGTAGAAAATATTGATCGCTTCTTCCAACTTGCTTCACATCGCGTTGCCGAGGGGGGATTAATTTATGTTTCGGAACTCCATCCCGTTCAGTCATCCATGGGCATCAGAGCACATTTTCAGGATGAGGAAGGCATTGAAATTTCGACACATAGTTTCCACAGGACGGAGAATGAATTCATCGCATCTGCTGAACGCTCTGGACTAAGACCTGACTTCATTAGAAGCTGGACGCCTGATGAGGAAGTTATTGCAGCTGAGCCTAAAACGTTGAAATACAAGGATCAGCAATTGTTGCTAACAATGTGTTTTGTGAAATGAGGATGTGAAACAATCCAGATTAGTCTACTGTTGCGCCGTCGGAAAGTCGCTCGGTGTCTGTCTGAAGGCGGGTCTGTCCGCGCAGTCCCGGGCGTACCGGATGAGCCTGTCGTGGCCCTCGAGCAATCCCTGATCAAAGAACCACATCATTTGTGAGCCGATGAGGCAGTCGGCGGCGGTGAACTGCTGACCAAAAAGCCAGGATCTGCCGGAGTTATCGATGAGGCTGGTCTCAAGGACGGTGATGACCTCATCGAAGCGGGCGCGGGCAGCATCCTTTTGCTGGTCCGTCGCGGTGAAGAGGGCGACGGCGGCCGGTTCGAGGGTGGCCACACCATAGATCATGAACTGGTAAAACCCCGCGCGCTGCGGCCCGCCGGGGGGCGGTGCGAGGTTTCGGGCGCGAAAGCGGTCCACCAGATGCATCATGATGGCGGCGCGCTCGATGATAATGTTGCCTTCGTCCTCGAGAGCGGGCAACTGGCCGAGCGGATGAATGGTTTTGTAGAAGTCCGACTTGTGTTCATCGTTTTCGAAGTCGACAACCACGACGTCGTAATCAGCCATCAGTTCATCAAGCAGCCAGCGGACGCATTCGGCGCGGGTATGGGGCGCATAGAAAAGCTTCATCAGTCTACCTCAGCGGTTCGGTCTGATTTGGCACGGTTCGCCCCTTCCTGGCTCAGGGCGGCGCGGGCTTCTTCATACTCTTCCGTCGCGTCGAGCCATTCTTCCTCGATCTCCTCGATCAGGGCGACAACCTGCGACCGCTTCCTGGCAAACAGTCCCGCCTTTTGTGGGTTGCTCTGGTAAAATCCCGGGAGGGCGAGGGCGCGTTCAAGTTTCTCAAGGTCGCTCTGCCTGGCATTCAGGGTTTTCTCAAGCTCCTTGATGGACTTCTTCAGTGGCTCAATGGACTTGCGCCGCTCGGCGGCATCGCGCCTTGTGTCCTGGCGGGTTGGTGTCTCGGAAACGGATTTGGCCTCGCCCCTGGGGCGCCGGCCAAGCAGGAGGTCCTGATAATCATCAAGGTCACCTTCATAGGGTTTTACGGTCCCGTCGGCCACCAACCACAATCGATCCGCAGACGTCTCAATGAGATGTCGATCATGGGAAATTAGAATAACGCAGCCTTCGAATTCATTGAGGGCATGAACCAGCGCTTCGCGGCTATCCACGTCGAGGTGATTGGTCGGCTCATCGAGGAGCAGAATGTGGGGGCCATGGTAGGTGGCAACGGCGAGCAGAAGCCGCGCTTTTTCACCGCCTGAGAGAACCTTGATTTGGGTGTCTGCCTTCTCATAACCAAAGCCATAGGAGCCAAGCCGGGCGCGGATTTGCGCGATTGTGGCCTCGGGTCCCATGAGCGTGCGGAACGTATCGAAGGGCGTTTCCTCGGCGTTCAGCTCGTCAAGCTGGTGCTGGGCGAAATAGGCGATCTTGAGTTTTTTGTGGCGATAGAGATTGCCGGCCATGGTCTCAAGGCGTCCGGCGAGCACTTTGGCAAAGGTCGACTTGCCGTTACCATTGGCGCCCAGAAGCGCGATCCGATCCTCAAGATCAATACGCAGATCCAGGTCCTTGAGAATGGGTTTGCCGGGTTCATATCCGGCCGACACGTCCTCGAGGCGGATGATGGGGGAGCGCATCGGCTCGGGATTGGGAAACCGAAACCCCAAGGTATGGTTCTCGGCCATGGAGGCGATGGGTTGCATTTTTTCCAGCATCTTGACACGTGACTGGGCCTGCTTTGCCTTGGAGGCCTTGTAACGGAAGCGCTCGACAAAGCTTTCCAGGTGTTTGCGGTGCAAATCCTGTTTTTTCTTCATGGCGAGTTGCAGCTCGAGTTGTTCGCGGCGGGTGCGCTCGAAGCGATCATAACCACCGGCGTATATCGAAAGACGGTGCTCGTTGAGATGCAAAATGTGACTGACGGCCTTGTTGAGAAGGTCGCGGTCATGACTTACCAGAAGAACCGTATGCGGATAGGTCTTAAGATAATTTTCAAGCCAGATCGTGCCTTCCAGATCGAGATAGTTGGTCGGCTCATCAAGCAGCAGGAGATCGGGCTCGGCAAATAGCACAGCAGCAAGCGCCACGCGCATGCGCCAGCCGCCGGAAAACTCCGAACAGGGGCGTTGCTGTTCTACAGCGCTGAACCCGAGCCCGGAGAGAATTGCCCCGGCACGCGCTTCTGCGGAATGGGCCCCGATGTCGGTGAGGCGAAGCTGGATTTCGGCAATCCGGTTTGGATCTTCAGCGGTCTCGGCCTCTTGGAGAAGCTGCGCGCGCTCCTTGTCGGCGGCGAGCACGGTATCAAGGAGGCTCGTTGCGCCGGCCGGGGCTTCCTGGGCAACAGAGCCGATTTTGCGTCTGCTGGGGATTTTGATCGTGCCATCGTCGGGCATGATCTCGCCGAGGATCAGGCGCAGAAGAGTGGACTTGCCGGTACCATTGCGCCCGACAAAGCCGACTTTATGGCCAGCCGGGATGGCAACCGTGGCGTTTTCAATGAGCGGGCGCCCGTCAATGAGATATGTGAGATTATTAATATGTAACATGGCTCGGATCCCCTAATCCCTGGATTAGTGGACTTCTCCTCGGTTCTGGTTGTCAGGCATTTTATCACAAAACCGGTTCGCGCTTGTGTGAATGCTCTCGGGACCCATAACACGGGTTGCCCGCTTGCCAAAGCCCGGTTATAAACCGCCGAAAATTATATTCTGATCCACATTGAGGAAATTCCGGCATGGCCATTCAACGTACGTTTTCGATCATCAAACCAGACGCAACAGCCCGCAACCAAACTGGTGTTATCGCCGCCAAGCTGGAAGAAGCCGGTCTGCGTATCATCGCATCAAAGCGCATCCGGATGAGCCGGGAACAGGCTGAAGGCTTCTATGGCGTCCACAAGGAACGCCCGTTCTTTGGGGATCTTGTCGCTTTCATGACCTCGGGACCAGTTGTTGTTCAGGTTCTGGAGGGCGAGGACGCCGTCGCAAAGAACCGCGAAGTGATGGGTGCGACCAACCCGACTGAAGCTGCAGAAGGCACGATCCGCAAGCTTTTTGCCGAAAACATCGAGCGTAACTCGGTGCACGGGTCAGACGCGCCCGAGACCGCAGCTGAAGAAATCAAGTTCTTCTTCACCGATGCCGAGCTTGTTGGTTAATCCAGCAGACAGAGAATTGAAAAGGTCGGGCGGCGAGTGCCCGGCCTTTTTTTGTGGGCGGTCTTACGGACCCTTTGAGTCCCTCTCCCCGGGAGAGGGGGGGACCCATTGCAAGGCAATGGGAGGGTGAGGGACCAGGCTTCCATCACATTCAGTTCGTTGCCACCATCGCCCCTCATCCGTCATGGCTGCGCCTGTTACCGACAGGGTGCGGTAAGCGCACCCGAGAGGAGGCCACCTTCTCCCGGGGGGAGAAGGATTAGAGTTCATTTGTCATCAAATAGTCATCGGAGCGAGCAGGTTTGCGAAGTGCGTTAGCGGCGAAACAACTACTCCTGAGGCGGATCTGCGGCGGGTTCATAGTATTCCCAGTCTTCGAAGTTCTCGGGAGGACCGCCAGTATTATCATAACACATGGAGAAATCATCCCCACTTAATCTTCCTTTTCTTATTGTAAAGACGTTTGAGAAAAACGGCCTACCCCTATATCTAGAACGCCCTATCTCACCATGGATGGTAATGAGTTGCCCAAGACATTCGTCCGGTATGGGATATTGAAACCCATCGTCAGTCTCAGAAGCGAAATAAATTCGCATTGAACTGGCATTCGCCCCAATCGTCGTGCCTCCTGCTTCTTCGAGTTGGAAAGGTACCATAATATGCTCGCGAGTGGCCTCATTCTCCAAAATCATACCTTCAACAATTACTCTTTTGCCCTCGAAGAGCGGCGTGAGATACACAATTTTCGTCACTCCAATGGGTGCACCTGGTTCGCCTGTCCAAAACACAATGTTACCGGCCCGAATAGACAAGACTGCTATCGTCAGGAGGAGTACCGTTCTTATAGATAGCTTAAGAAACCGGGCCAAAAGTTTTCCTTTCCTCAGTATACGCCTGCTGTATCGTTATCTTCTTCTGGTCTGGATAGCATCAAATATGGCGTCGTAACGAGCAGGTGCACGAAGTGTGCCTGTGCTCTGAGTATTCGCAGATTAGTTGCATGTAGAGCCGCTTTCAATCACTATTCGCCAGCTTGGGGGATCATTTGATCCAGAGGGGAGAGATCCATGGTTATTCTTTCAAAAATGCTGGCTGTGTTTTTTTCGGTGCTTGTTGTCTCGGGGGCGGCTTTTGCCGGGTCTGTCGAGGACGAGCTCATGGCCGTTGACCGGGCGTTTAATGCAATGGCGCAGGAAGAAGGCGTCGGCAAAGCCTTTGCTCACTACATGTCCGAGGACGCCCGGATGCTGTCCGGAGGATCGCAACCGGTTTTGGGGCATGAGGCAGTGGCGGCTGCCATGGCGGGCTATCCCGCAGATGCTACCCTGGTCTGGGACCCTGAAGAGGCTGTCGCGGCATCAAGCGGCGATATGGGCTTTACCTGGGGGCGCTATGTTTCGACCTTCACGGACGCCGAGGGCGTGGTTCACACCGGCCACGGAAAATATGTATCCATCTGGCAGAAGCAGAGCGATGGCAGCTGGAAGGCGTCGGTTGATATCGGCAATACCAATCCGGATCCAGCAGAGAGTTCACCGGAATAGTTCACTGGAATAATTAGCCATATTTGTCATCCTGATCGACATCGATCGAGCGGCCTGCGCCGAAGATCATCAGGACGTAAATCACAACCAACATGGTGAGACCGGCGGCAGAGGCCATCGCCATGCGGACGGCTTCGTGTGTGAGCAGTGTTGCCGTCAAAATACCAATGCCAACAGCCAGTGCGAGGATGAAGATGAGTTTGTTGCGGCGGCGGGCGGCGCGCGCTTCCTCGCGCGGCTTTGAGTCTCGCGGGCCGAAGAGTAGTTTCCCGGTGACGGGGAAGGCAGCAAGCAGCACGAAGAAGACATTGCCGGTCACGAATGACAGAAGCAGGCTGAAGGCGATGGACATCAGCACAAAGCCCCAGGTAAAAAGGCGTGCATTCACGTCAGATCCTTTCTGAACTGCCATTAAAGCTGTTCAAAACCTCCCTTGCCCGGGACAGAGCATAGCCTACTTTAGAGGGATTGGCAAAGCATGTGCGGGATCACAATTTTGTGTTTTCGTCCGCCGCAGCCTTTGGGACTTTCGTTCCCTCAGGGGACGGATCAAAGCGTCCGACGATCCAGGCCAGAGCCATGGAGATGAGGGCGACGCAGCCGATGACCAGGATGAGGATACCGAGCCGTTCGGCAGAGGGATCCTTGAGGTAGGATGACAGATTAACACCGAGGAAGATCAGCGCCCCGGCTTTCGGGATGATGCCAATGGCGGCTCCCAGAAGGAAATTATAGCCGCGCATGCCTGACGCGCCGCACACGACATTGACGAAAATGAACGGCCCGGCCGGAACGTTGCGAACCACCGCCGAGGCGACAAGGCCGTTTCGTGCGATGAGAGATTTCAGCTTGTTGACCCTGGTGCCGGAAGCCGCTTCAATCCAGTCGGAGAACTGCCGGCCCATATAAAAATGAAGTGTTGCGGAAATCAGTGTGGCGACCCAGGCGTAGCCAAAGGCCATGGCCGGCGGCAGGACCGCGCCGGTCACAGTGATGAGGAGAAATTGCGGCGTGCCAATGAGGCCAAAACCGACAAAAACGGCGACCACGATCAAGAGCGAGAGCGGACTTGTGGCGGCCCAGGCCATGAAATCTTGCATCGCCGCGCTATCAAGATCGAAAACCGCGCCGATGACGAAGAAGCTGGCCAGCGACAGGAGGACGAGCGCCGGCAGGAGCACGCGCCCGATCCTCTTAGGGCCGTCGTCACCGGACGCCCAGGTATTCAATCGTTGCTTGAGGCTCATATGCAAAGCTTCCGGAGAACTCCCCAGTTTCAACAGTTTCACTTACCGCCTGAACGCACCAGGTGACAAGTCTCAGGCCGGTTATCACACATCAGGGATTAACGCCAGATTTGCGGGCATCGGGCGTTGGGCTACGGTCTGAGTTAATGGTCGCTTGAACCCTGCCTCCGCAAGCAGCGCGTCGGTTTGTTGTTCAATGCGGGCCTCAAGTTCCGCCATGAAGGGTTCGCGGTCCATGCCTGGCTCAACGGGGGCAAGGAATTCGACGACCGCATGCCCCCGGGTCTTGACCCATTTGTTCTGGCTCCAGCGCAGGCCAATGTTGGTTGCGACCGGCACGACGGCAAGGCCGCTGGCCTGTTGCAGATGCCAGACGCCCTTCTTGAAGGGCACGCGGGCGCCGACCTCGGGGATATAGCCTTCAGGGTAGATCAGGATCGAGCGGCTCTGCTTGATGGCTCTGCCGGCGCCTGATGCCAGATGATGTGCGCCCTTGCCGCCGGAGCGGTCGATCATGATCATGCCGAGCTTTTTGAAGACGAGGCCGACAAACGGCACGTCTGCAAGCTCCGCCATGGCGACAGCGGCAATATCGGGCATTTCTGAATAGAGAAGGACCGCATCGACGTATGAATGATGCTTTGATGCGATGATCGCGGTTTTGTTTTTTGGCATGAACTCCCGGCCGCGGATCTCGAGCGTGATCCCGGCAATGTGCTTCATGCCAAAGCGAACACTGCGCGACCACCGGAAAATCCAGCGCCGCAGCGGCATGGGTGACCGCAGCAGTGCCAGCGGCGCGCCGACAAGGGCGAAAAAGGCGGTGAGAGTGTAAAAGTAGAAATTGAACAGAAGCGACGTCATGGCTGATCCCTCGATGTGAGTGTTTGCTCACAACAGGAGATAAGTGAGTATATACTCACATTCAAGGGTCGTTCGTAGAGCGGCGCTCACAAAGCTCTGATTACTGGCAGGTGACTATTGATTCAGGGCCCAGAAAACCCCCGTTATCAGGACTATAATCCCGGCGACGAGGGCGCTTGAGAGGTCCCAGGGGGTGATGCCCCAGCCGTTGGCGGCCTGATTGAAGCTCGAGGTAAAGCCGAGGCTCTGGACGATATCGCCGAATTTCATGGTCGGGAAGACGAAGCCGACATAGCCCACGGCGGCCAGGATCAGAGTGCCGCGATGAAAGATCCGTCCGGCGAAAAAGCCGAAGAGAACGGCGCCGGAGAGCCAAAAGTAGTTCAGCGTGAAGAGATGGGTTTGAAAGTCCTGGAGCATGGTGGTCTCCTTCTGCCGACCAGTAAAAAGCAAAACAGTAAAATTCCGATTACCATATTGCTAACCTGTTGATTTAATTCATATTTTCTCACCTCTGGCATCTGGCTTTCATAGTTTCACCAATCCGCTAAGATCTGCGCGGGTTTGGACGGAAAGGGAGGGTCTTGTGGGCAAGTGGATAGCGGGTTTGACGGCCGCCATGCTTCTGGCAAGCGGAGGAGCGTCTGCCGACGGTCCAGGCGAACTTGAGTTAAAGGAATGGACGGTGCCCTGGGAGAAAACCAGGCCGCGTGATCCTTTCTATGAGAGCGAGACATCGGTCTGGTTTGCCGGGCAGCGCGGGAATTATCTCGGGCATCTCAATCCCCAGACCGGCAAGATGACGAAGGTGGACCTGGGCCCGAAAGCCGGCCCGCACAATCTGATCGTCGGCAAGAATGGCACGGTCTGGTATGCGGGCAATCTTCAGGGCTACATCGGCCGCTATGATCCGAAGGCCGGAGAGGTCTACAAGATCCAGATGCCCGACGACGCGGCGAAAGATCCGCATACGCTTATTTTCAATGAAGACGAGAGTATCATCTGGTTCACGCTCCAGGGATCCAATATGGTCGGTAAGCTGACCATCGCCACCGAAGAAGTGAACCTCCTTACTGTTGAAACTCCAAGGACCAGGCCTTACGGAATTCGCATGGGACCTGATGGCACGATCTGGGTCGCGCTTTTTGCCAAACCAATGATCATGAGTATTGATCCTGAAACGATGCAAATGCATGAGGTGACATTGCCGCGCGAAGAGACCCGTCCGCGCCGACTTGAAGTCACATCGGATGGCCGCGTCTGGTATGTAGATTTCCGTGGCGGCAAGCTCGGGGTCTATGATCCCGGGACGCTCAAGATCCGCGAATGGGCTTTGCCATCCGGTAAAAAGGCGCGTCCCTATGGCACGGCGCTTGATGATCAGGATCGGATATGGTTCGTGGAAACCGGCGTAAAACCCAATAGATTTGTGGGGTTTGATACGGGGAACGAAACGTTCATAGAGGGCGTTGATATTACTTCAGGCGGCGGATCGGTTCGTCATATGCACTATGATGCGGAGAGCCAGACAGTATGGTTCGGCACCGATGCGAATACGATTGGCAAGGCGAAGCTGCCTTGACGTCAGGGCAGCAATTTTGCAATGGCGTCGTCAAGCTCACTAAAATGATCGATGACGATATCGCCGCCAAGACTTGCAACCGGCTCAACCGTATAGCCGAAGCTGACAAGGACGCATGGCACTTTGGCAGCAATGGCGGTTGAGGCGTCAGTGATGCTGTCGCCGACAAAGACGCTGCGCTCCGGTACCCCGCCGGCGCGGGCGATGGTCTCGAACAGGGTTTTGGGATCGGGCTTTTGGGTGTCGAGGGTGTCACGGCCCACAATCGTGTGGAAGTGATCGTGGATGCCCAGGTCGCGGAGCAGCTTGCGTGATAGATTCTCCGGCTTGTTGGTGCAGACGCCAAGCCGTGTCCCGACTTCCATATGCCGAGACAGAAGGGTGTCGAGACCGGGGAAGAGCTTGGTGTGGACGCTGACGTTGGCATTATAATAGACAAGGAACTTTTCGAAAAGTGCGTCGATATCGACGCTCTCACGGGCAATGCCGAAATGGGCGAGTCCCTCATTGATCAGGGCCAAGGCGCCTTGTCCCACCATATTGCGAGCATGGTCAAGGGTCAGGAGTTCGTCAGTCAGGTCTCCAAGCACATGGTTGACGGCGGCCAGGAGGTCCGGCGCCGTATCGGCAAGAGTCCCATCGAGGTCGAAAATGAGAGTAAGCGAAGGTTTTGCAGTCATAATAAGATCGTAATTCCTTGATTCTATGCTGAAATCCACTATGCCTCTAAATGTTTAATATGGTCAAAGGATGAGGGCCTCCAATGGCAAACTCCGAAGCGAACATACCTTTTGCTGTCGTCATTCTGGCGGCTGGCAAAAGCACGCGCATGAAATCGGCACGCTCCAAAGTGCTGCATGAAGTCGGCGGGCGCAGCCTTATTGGCCATGTGATTGGCGTGGCTGAAGGGGCAGGGGCCGCGCTGACCGTTGTTGTCACTGGCCATGACGGCGAAGCTGTTGCCGCTGAGGCAAGCGTCCATGCGGCGAATTTTGCTCATGCGGTTCAGGATCCACCAATGGGAACCGGACATGCTGTGGCGGCCGCGATTGCTGCGGTTGATGCGCTGACGACTTTTGACGGCGATGTAATTGTTGTCTTTGGCGATACGCCGCTCTTGCGGGCCGAGAACTTCACGGCGCTGCAGGGCGCCCGCGCTGCCGGGGCCTCCGTCGCAGTGCTTGGTTTTACGCCGGATGATGCGGCAGCCTACGGCCGTCTCCTTGTGTCGGGAGAGCTGGCACCCGGCGTTCACGGTCTTGAGGCGATTGTTGAATTCAAGGAGGCCACTGAAGGGCAGAGGGCGATTGATTTTTGTAACGGCGGCGCGATGCTGATCGACGGCGCGCACCTGCCCGCGCTGGTGGCGGCGATCGGAAATGATAATGCCAAGGGCGAATTTTACCTGACCGACGCCGTGGCGCTTGCCGTCGGGAAGGGTCTCAAATCAGCCGCTGTGGAGGCTGCCGAAGACGATGTCATGGGGGTGGATTCCCGCATGGGCCTGGCAAGGGCGGAAGCCGTCTTTCAGAAACGGGCGCGCGTGGCCCATATGGCAGAGGGTGTCACCCTGCGCGACCCGGAAACAGTTTACTTCTCGTTTGATACGAAAATCGGCCGCGATGTTGTGGTGGGCCAGAATGTGGTCTTTGCACCCGGCGTCGAGATTGCCGACAATGTGACGATCAAACCCTTCTCGCATCTTGAAGGCGCACGCGTCGAGGACGCCGCCCAGGTCGGTCCCTTCGCGAGACTGCGCCCGGAAGCCGTGATCGGCAGGCATGTCAAAATCGGAAACTTTGTCGAAGTTAAAAAGGCAACCATCGAGGAAGGCGCAAAAGTCAGTCATCTGACGTATATCGGCGATGCCCGGGTCGGGGCGGGGAGTAACATCGGTGCCGGGGTCATCACCTGCAACTACGATGGCTACAACAAATATTTCACCGACATCGGCGCCGATGTCTTCGTCGGCGTGAACGCGGCCCTGGTCGCGCCGGTCACAATTGGTGACGGCGCCAATGTCGCGGCTGGCAGTACGGTCACAACAGACGTGCCCCCCGATGCCCTCGGCGTCGCGCGCGGCAAACAGCGCAATATCGACGGCTGGGCGCCAAAGTATCGGGCGCGCAAGAAGGCGGAGAAAGACGCGAAGAAGTAGGGCTTTCGGGTACGCGCCTTTTTGCAGCGAGAAGCTGAATCCGACCAATTATCCCCGATATTTACCCTTGTCTCGACAGGCCAAATGTAAAACTGTGGGGCAACGAAAATAATAACAGGGAGATGACCATGCCGCTCAAGATAACAAAAGACTCGATTGATCTGGGGGTCATTACCACGGACGCTGATGCTGCGCTGAAATTCTACCGCGATACGCTGGGCCTTGCGCCGGATGGTGAAATGGACATGCCTGGCGGTGGCCACATGACCCGGCTGGCATGCGGCACGACGACGATCAAGATTGTCGTCAACGCGAAGGAACCGCGCGCCACGTCGGCGCCGGGCGGCATCGGCGGCTCTACAGGGTATCGCTACTTCACGATTTCAGTCAGTAATCTGAAAGCGGCAACGCAGGAATGTTCTGACGCTGGCTACAAAGTTGTTGTCGAACCGACAGAGATCCGCGCAGGCATCACCATATCCATCATTGAGGATCCGGATGGCAACTGGGTCGAGCTTTTGCAAATGGATGCCGGTTAATTCTGAAGGGGGTCTGACAGGCCCCCTTCACGTATATGGCGCAATCAGGTCTCGATTGTCGCGACGACCTGACCTTCGTCGACGGGATCGCCTTGCTTGACGAAAATCTCTTTCACTTTGCCGTCTGACGGGGCGCCTACGGGGATTTCCATTTTCATGCTTTCGAGCACGATCACCGGATCGTCTTCCTCGACTGTATCGCCGACTTTCGCCTCGATCTGCCAGACCTTGCCCTTAACTTCTGAAATCACATCCTCGATCGCCATAGGTGTTTCCTCATTTTTGTTTTGTTGTTGTTATCAGGATTCCAGAGACGGGGGAACCGGTTCTGCGGTGCCCCGCGCCACGGCGACGGATTTGACCAGCGCCCAGATGTCGTGACCGGTGGTGAGGTTGAGTTTCATGGCGGATTTTTGCGTCACCCGGGCCCAGAGCGTCGCCCCGGTCGCCATGCGGATTTCGACGTCGGCGAAGCCGGCACGGGAGGCGTCGAGGGTCTCGATGGTGCCATGAAAATGATTGAGAATGCTGGTGTTTTGCGGCTCGTCCGTGGAGAGGGTGACATCGGTGGCGCGGACCTGCAGGCGCAGGCGCGAGCCGATGGGGCGCTCCAGTCTCGGAACCCAAAACGACAGCCCGTTGCCATGCAGCCGGGTGAGTTCAAAGGCGCGGTCATGTTCGGCGACCTTGCAGGCGATGATGGTCTGCGGCGCGCTGAGGCCACGCGAGGGATCTGCCAGACCAAAAATTGGCTGAAGATCGTGGCGGTTCCAGATGTCTTCGGCTTGCCCGCGCGCGATGACTTTGCCGTCCTGCAGGAGCACCGCTGTGTCGGCGAGCCGGATAACCTCATTGAGCGAGTGGCTTACGTAGATGATCGGAATGTCGAAGGCATCGCGCAGTCGCTCGATGAAGGGCAGAATTTCCAGTCGGCGGGCAAGGTCAAGGCTGGCGAGGGGCTCATCCATCAGGAGAAGTTCGGGGCTGGTCATGAGGGCGCGGCCAATGGCGACGCGTTGCCCTTCGCCGCCCGACAGGTCGTGAGTGCGGCGCGCGAGGAGAGGCCGAATGCCGAGGACATCGACAACTTCGTTGAAATTGATCTGCGGGGCGTCATCGGGTACGAAGCGAACACCGTAGAGGAGATTGGCTTCCACGCTCAGGTGCGGGAAGAGACGGCCGTGTTGAAAGACATAGCCGATGCGTCTTTTGTTTGGCGCGAGATTGACCTTGTTCTCTGAATCAAACAGCGTTCTTCCGTTGAGGGTGATGTGTCCTCTGGCAGGCGTTGCAAGGCCGGCGATGGCGTTGAGCACCATGGTCTTGCCTGCACCGGAGGGTCCGAAGAGGGCGCTGATGCCGGGGCCCAGATCAAAAGCTGCGCCGAGATGAAAGTCACCGGTTTGTTGCTCGATCTCTGCGCTGAGGACTGTGGTCATGTGTCCCCGCCATAGATTGTCCGCCTTGCGCGGCGGGCGAGGATTTCTGATCCGACCAAGGCGAGCATCGCGATGATGATAGACAGGATTGCGATCCGCAAGGCGGCGAACTCACCGCCTGGCATTTGCTGGGCGGTATAGAGGGCCGAAGGCAGTGTTTGCGTGACCCCTGGAATATTGCCGGCGAAGGTAATGGTCGCGCCAAATTCGCCGAGGGCACGGGCAAAGCCGAGGACGGAGCCGCCGATCAACCCGGGCATCATCAGGGGCAGCGTAATGGTTCGGAAGACGTGGGATCGCGGCGCGCCAAGGGTGCGGGCGGCGCGTTCAAGGCGCGGATCGATGGCCTCGATGGAAAGCCGGATCGCGCGCACCATGAGCGGAAAACCCATGATGGCGGCGGCAATCCCGGCGCCAACCCATGTGAAGGCCAGCGAGATGCCGAAGGTCTGGTCCAGCCACGCGCCGATGATGCCATTCCTCCCGAGGCCAAGAAGTAGCAGATAGCCGACGGCGACAGGGGGCAGGACGAGGGGCAGGTGAACAAGGCTGTCGACGAGAACCTTGCCGGGGAAAGACTTGCGCGCCAGAATCCAGGCGACGGCAATGGCGACGGGCAGGCTGATCACGGTGCTGAGAAGCGCGACTTTCAGAGAAAGTAAAAGCGCGCTGATTTCAACAGGGGTGAGCATCATGGCGTGTTTTGAAATCCGTGTGCTGCAAAAAGGGTCTTGGCTTCAGGTGAAAACAGATGATCGAACACGGCCCGCGCGGCGGGAGTGTTTTTCCCCTTGACCATGGCCGCTGTGTAAAAGACCGGCGTGAGGCCACTTGTTTTCCCGGGTCTGAATATACTACGTATGGTGACTTTTCCTGAGGCGAGAGCGTCGGACTGATAGACGAAGGCAAGATCTGCCTCGCCGCGCTCGACCCAGGCCAATACATTCCTGACGCTGTCGGCGGGCAGAAGCTTTGGTTTGACAATCACCCAGAGCCCCATTTTCTGCAACACCTCGCGGCCATAGATACCGGCCGGGACAGAGCTTGTTTCGCCAATGGCGATACGGTGCACGGCCCCAAACTGAAGCAGGTGCCAGGGCGACAGCTCCGGCAGGGTCGAGGTCTTCGGGCTGACGAGGACAAGATGGTTTGCGGCGACCGCGCGCCGGGTGCCTGGCTCCAGCAACCCGCGCTTGCCCAGCTGATCGGCCCATTGCTCATTGGCTGAAATGAAAATATCAGCGGGCGCGCCGGCCTCGATCTGACGGGCGAGGGTCGCCGTCCCGGCAAAGGATGTTTTCGTTTCAGAAGCATGCGGCCCGGATGCCAGAATTGCCTCGATGACATTTGTCAGGCTTGAGGCGGCAAAGACAGTGACCCGGTTTTCTTCTGCGGCGGCTGACGTGGTGAGCAGCAAGAAGAAAGAGAGAGCGAGAATTGATGCGGCCAGTTTTTCTGAAATCACTCCATCTGCCCCCGAAAGCCTTCGAAGGCCTGGTCGAGATCGGCAATGAGATCGCTGGCATCTTCGAGCCCGGCGTGGCAGCGGAACGAGAGGCCCTCGGGTCTCCACACGGTCGCCGTGCGCTTGACCTTTGAATTGGGGATCATCAGGCTTTCAAACCCGCCCCAGGAGAAGCCCATGCCGAAGTGCTCAAGCGCATCGAGGAAGGCATCGGATTGACGGGTAACCCCGCCTTTCAGGACAAAGCCAAAGAGGCCGGTCGCGCCCAGATAATCGCGCTTCCACAGGGAATAACCCGGGTCCTGCGGCCAGGCGGGATAGAGGATGCGGCTGACTTCCGGTTGCTCATTGAGCCATGTGCACAGCGCCATGGCCGTTTCCTGATGTTGTCTGAGACGCACACTGAGCGTTCTGAAACCACGCAGGCCGAGATAGGCATCGTCCGGCGCCACCGCCATGCCGATGGTTCTGTTGCAATCAAGCAGGCGCTGCCAATGGCTTTCGCGGGCGGTTATCACGCCAAGCATGGCATCCGAATGACCAACAATATATTTCGTCGCTGCATGAATCGAGATATCGACACCCTTGTCAAACGCCTTGAAATAGAGCGGCGTGCCCCAGGTGTTGTCGGTCATGACGGTGATATCATTGTTGGCCTTGGCAGCCGCCGAAATGCCGGGGATGTCCTGGATTTCGAAAGTGCGCGAACCCGGGCTTTCGGTGAAGACGACCTTTGTATTTGGCTTGATCAGGGCGGCTATACCGGCACCGATCAGCGGGTCGTAGTAGGTTGTCTCGACACCGAAGCGCGCCAGGTGTTTGTCACAGAAATTGCGGGTTGGTTCATAGACCGTGTCGACCATCAACAGGTGATCGCCTGCGTTCAGGAACGCCTGAAGCGCTGTCGTAACAGCAGCAAGACCTGATGGGGACAGAACGGCCTTGTAGCCGCCTTCGAGTTCGGCCATGGCATCCATCAGCGCGTGCTGGGTGGGCATGCCGTGGCGGCCATAGCGGTATTTCATGCTGTCATAGTCACGCAGCTCTTTGGTCGATGGCATGAGGATAGTGGAGGCATGCACAACCGGCGGGTTGACCGCGCCGAATTGCTCTGAGGCGTTGCGACCGGAGGTCACGAGTATGGTTTGATCTTTCATGAGGGCTGCCGATGATCCTTTGCGGGGGCGCTACTACACGGTTCTATGATTAACCCGTGATTGGCTCCTGCGCAATGCGCTGAAATGGCCAATTTTCGACAGCGTTTGACCCGTTTGCTGCTTTGCGGTTTTGGCCAGACTTGAGTTTGGCGCATTTCCCCGGCATGGTGCTTTGAGAAACACTCGTCCGGCTGAACGGACGCAAAAACAAGACAGATTTGGGGATTTTCATGCGGATCGGAATTATTGGCAAGGCAGGGCTCGCGTCGCTGTTGGCACTGGGTATATGGGCGAGCATTTGGGGTTCTGCCAGCGCGGGTACTCTTGATGACATCAAGGCGCGCGGCGTTCTTCACTGTGGCACGGGGCCAGGGCTCGCGGGCTTTTCGTTGCCCTCGTCCTCGGGCGAGTGGATCGGCTTTGATGTTGATTTCTGCCGGGCGATTGCCGCTGCTATTTTCGGCGACCCAAAGGCCGTGAAGTTCACGCCGCTGACCGCTCAGGAGCGATTCACGGCGCTTCAGTCCGGCGAGGTCGATGTTCTGTCGCGCAATACGACCTGGACGTTTTCGCGGGACGTTAATCTCGGGCTCGAATTTGCCGGTGTGACCTATTATGACGGGCAGGGTTTTCTGGTGCGCGAGGATCTTGGCGTTAAAGCTGCCGGCGATCTTGATGGCGCGCGCATCTGTATCGACAGCGGGACCACGACAGAGCTTAATCTGGCAGACTATTTTCGGACCCATGGACTTGAGTTTGATTCTGTTATCGTGAAGGGCGCTGATGATGCGCGCTCGAATTATGATGCTGAGTCTTGCGACAGTTATACGACGGACGTCTCGGGCCTCGCCTCGATCCGCGCGTCGCTGCCGGATCCGGAAAATCACATTATTCTGGATGAGGTCATTTCAAAAGAGCCGCTCGGTCTCATTGTGCGCCACGGTGATAGCGAATGGGGCGATGTGGTGCGCTGGGTCAGAAATGCCGTCATCCTCGCCGAAGAGCTTGGTATCAACTCCGGCAATGTTGAAAAGATGAGCGCCAGTTCAAACCCGGAAGTACGCCGGCTGCTTGGCACCGAGGGCGATTTTGGCTCCCAGCTTGGTCTTGAAAAGGAGTGGGCGGCGCGGACTATTCGTCTCGTGGGCAATTACGGCGAGATCTTCGAGCGCAATGTGGGCAAGGATACAGAGCTCGGGCTCGAGCGCGGTCTCAATGCGCTGTGGAACAACGGCGGTATCCTTTTTGCACCGCCGATGCGATAGTGCTTCTATCTATTCCTGTCATCCCGGATGCCTTGCAGCACGAAAGTGATGCTCCAACGCATTTTCAATGAAAATGCGTTTGGTCCTCTCTTTCGTGCGTCCGGGCGCAAAACCGGATCCCACTTTTGCTGACGCACATTGCGCTGGTCCGGGATCCAATTTGGCCATATCATATGGCCTGCAACACTTAGGCCCCGGACCAGCGCAGCAGCGTTTCACGCCGCAGCGCATCCGGGGTGACGATGAGAAGAAAAGTAACTTCATCCACATGCCCCTCTCTCTCTCAACACTCTGGACAGACAAGAAGAAGCGCAGCCTTCTTATTCAGACAGCGGTGATCGTTGCGCTTGTTCTCTTTGCCTGGACTGTCATCTCCAACACGGCGACCAACCTGGAAAAGCGCGGCATTGCCAGCGGGATCGGGTTTCTCTCGCAGCCTGCGGGATTTGATATCGTTCAGACGCTCGTGCCGTGGGAGATGTCAATGTCCCACGGGCGCGTGCTTTTGATCGGGATACTGAATACTCTGCTGGTTTCGGTTCTCGGAATCATTGCGGCGACGATTATCGGAGTCCTGATGGGGATCGCGCGCCTTTCGGACAACTGGCTGCTTGCGAAGCTTGCTGCGACCTATGTAGAAGTGTTGCGAAATCTGCCGCTTCTGCTGCAGGTTTATTTCTGGTACGGCCTGACGCTGATGTGGCCCAAGGTGCGCGACAGTTTTGATATTGGCGGTGTGATTTTCGTCAACAATCGGGGCATTGAGCTGCCGGTGCCGCAGTTTCAGGACGGGGCCGGGATTGTGCTCGGCGCGCTGCTTGCGGCGATGATCGGCGCGGGGCTGTTCTGGCACCTGGCAGGCCGTTCTGCGGAGCGCGAGGAACGCCCTCTGCCGCGCGGTTTGATCTGCGCTGGTCTTGTCATCGGTGTGCCACTGCTTGCGGCGCTGGCTCAGGGTTTTCCATGGACGTGGGACGTGCCGGTGCGCAAGGGGTTTAATTATCGCGGCGGCTTGAGCGTCCTGCCGTCCCTTGTGGCGCTGTGGTTTGCGCTGTCGACCTATACGGCCTGCTACATTGCTGAAGCGGTACGATCGGGTATTCAGTCGGTCAGCCGGGGCCAGCATGAGGCCGCCTTGTCGCTGGGCCTGAAGCCGAGCTGGACCATGCGGCTTATCATCCTGCCCCAGGCGCTGCGCGTGATCGTGCCGCAACTGATCAGCCAGTATCTCAATCTGGTGAAAAACTCGTCGCTGGCCGTCGCCATCGGCTATCCGGAAATCATGAGTGTCTTCGCCGGGACATCGCTCAGTCAGACCGGCCAGGCGATTGAGATTATTCTCATCACCATGGTGTTTTATCTTACGGTCAGTCTGACAATCTCCTTCTTCATGAACATCTATAACCGGCGCGTCGCGCTGCGCGGCGAGGCAGGCCAATGAGCGAGATGTATCGTGCCGGTGAACATCCTGACCTGCCACCGCCGGTCGAAACCTCGGGGGTCCGGCGCTGGCTCAGGGCCAATCTGTTTTCGTCCGTCTTGAGCAGCCTGACGACGCTTGTGCTGGCCGGTTTCATTTTGTGGATCCTGAAGAGCGCCCTGATCTGGGGCATGCTTGAGGCTGACTTTTTCGGAGCTTCGTTCCGGGATTGCGCGTCGGCGGGGGCCTGCTGGGCGGTTGCCTCGGCGCGTTTCCCGCAATACTGGTTCGGGTTTTTCTATCCATCGGCGCAGTATTGGCGGCCGCTGCTGGCGTTCGCGCTGCTGAGTGTCGCCGTCGCACCGTGGCTGTCGGAAAGTATCAAATATCGCCGTGAGCTGAAGATCTTCTCACTCTTCTATCCGCTCATCGCGCTCCTGCTGCTTTATGGCGGCGCGGGTCTTGCGATTGTGGAGACAGATCGGTGGGGCGGGTTTCTTTTGACCCTGGTGATCGGCGTTGTCGGGATTGTGGCCTCGCTGCCGATCGGCATCCTTCTAGCGCTGGGGCGCCGTTCGGAGATGCCGGTTGTGCGGACGCTCTGCGTCGTCTTCATCGAGATTGTGCGCGGTGTGCCGCTGATCACGGTGCTGTTCACCGCCAGCGTGCTCCTGCCATTGTTCCTGCCGGACGGCATGTCGTTCAACAAGCTGCTGCGGGTTCTCATTATGGTGTCGCTCTTTGCCTCGGCCTATATGGCGGAGATTGTGCGCGGCGGCCTGGCCGCGATCCCGCCCGGACAGGAAGAGGCCGCACGGGCCATGGGACTTGGCTACTGGCAGACCATGGGGCTCATTGTCCTGCCGCAGGCGCTGCGCATCGTCATTCCGGGGATCGTCAGCTCCTTCATCGGGCTCTTCAAGGACACATCGCTGGTTGCCATTGTCGGGCTTTATGATCTTCTCGGGCTGACCCAGGCGATCCTGAAAGAGACCGGCTGGATGGGCGTCAAGATCGAGGCCTATGTTTTCATCGGGGCTATCTTCTGGATCTGTTGCTTCTCCATGTCGCGATATGCCAAACATCTGGAAGAAAAACTCAAACGAGGTCATGTGTGAGATGAGTGACGGGATGGAAACAGAGCAAGGCCCGGAAGCGGCGGCGATTGTCCTGCGCGGCGTCCACAAGTGGTATGGCCAGTTTCATGTTTTGAAGAATATTGACCTGACGGTTCAAAATGGCGAACGGATTGTCATCTGCGGGCCGTCGGGCTCGGGCAAATCGACGCTGATCCGCTGCATCAATCGTCTGGAGGAGCATCAGCAGGGCGAGATCCTTGTCGAGGGCATCAAGCTCACCGATGACCTCAAGCGGATCGACGAGATCCGCAGCGAGGTCGGCATGGTCTTCCAGCAGTTCAATCTCTTTCCGCACAAGACTATCCTGGAAAATTGCGCGCTGGCCCCGATCCGGGTCCGCAAGATGCCCAGGAAGGACGCTGAAGAGCTCGCGATGCAATACCTGGAGCGGGTCAAGATCCCCGAGCAGGCGGACAAGTATCCGGCGCAGCTGTCCGGCGGCCAGCAGCAGCGCGTCGCCATTGCCCGCGCGCTCTGCATGAACCCGCGTATCATGCTGTTTGATGAGCCGACCTCGGCGCTCGATCCGGAAATGATCAAGGAAGTGCTCGATGTGATGATCGAGCTGGCCGAGGAGGGTATGACCATGATCGTGGTGACCCATGAGATGGGGTTTGCGCGCACCGTTGCGGACCGGATTATCTTTATGGATGGCGGCGAGATCATCGAGGACGCCCCGCCACAGAAGTTTTTTGAAGCGCCGGAGAGTGAGCGCACGAAAGAATTTCTGGCGCAGATTTTGTAGTCTCACATATTTATGTCATCCTCGGGCCGACCGGAGGGAGGAACCGGGGATCTTCTCCCGGCGCTTCTCGGGCTGAGAGAAGATCCCCGGCCGATGCTTGCGCATCGCCGAGGATGACATTTTTTATTGGGTACTTTCCACCCAATCCTTCAACCCTTGCAAAGTTCTTTCATAAATATCCATTGATTTTGTCAGTGCCGCTTCCTTCCACTCCTCATCATCGGGGCGGTAATAGCATTCGCGCACGGCCTTCAGGAACTCTTCATTCTCCGGGGCAAAGCGCTGTGTTTCGAAGCGCAGGTATCGATCGTAGAGGCTGGCTCTTGCGGCGCCTCTTGTGTCGGTGTGCTCGCGCGTGCCGATCTCGATGACGCCGCCGGCTGCGACGCCGCCAAGGTCCGCGACGAGGTTTTGAATGCCGTGGAACATGACGCCTTCGCGGCCCGGGCGCTTGCTGCCCCACTGGCTTTCAACCTTTGTCGGGCGGATGTTGTCTTCGTCCCACAGGCGCGCGGCGTTGGCGTAGCTCTCGCTCCCTGGCTCGCTGTAACACAGATAGATGATCTCGCCGATGCCCGGCGTGCCGGTATGCCAGTCGATGAAGGCGACTTTTGCGGCGCGGGCGAGATTGTCCTTGATGATCGACGTCAGGCTCTCGCGACTCCATGTTGGTTTCTGGCCGCCGAACCCGAGGCCATCGGGGCGGACATATTGCCCCCGGCTCATAGCGTCTTCCAGCTCCCACTGGCCGCGTTGCTCCGCCAGGGTACCAAGCTCTCTGAGGATGCGCGCCTCGACCTCGGGGTTGATGGTTTTCGGTGTGAGGATGTCGTGATAGTCCGCATAGTGTGGATTGTCCGGGGCGGGTTTGGTGAAATCAATCCAGTTGCGATTGAGGTCGACATTGTCCTCGGTGGTGCGCGAGAAATGGGCAAAGCCGTAAGGGTTGACGCCGTGCACCATGAGGACGGCGATCCCCTCGGGCAGGGCGTCAAAGCCGCGCGCCTCGATCCACGCCAGCTGCGCCGCGGAGCCGGCAAAACCCTCGGTGCCGTGGGTGCCGGACAGATTAAGGAGGACGCCTTTGGCATCCGCTGGTCCGAACCAGACCACGTCCATGGCGAGGTCGGCGCCGTCCGGGCCTTTGGCATCGGGGTGCACATGAGCCGTCGCGGCATGGTCCGACGCTTTGACCGCGCTCCGGAATTTCTCGCGAGCCTCTGCGTAAGTGTCTGAAAAGAATGGTGAGTTCATGGATCAGGATCCTGAAGACCGGTTTTGGGTTCGTCGTGTAAAAGGGCTCTTTCGCCCATACTGCGCCGATGATATGCAGGGGGCAACAAAAGGAGAAGCCCCTTGTCCGCATCAGACCAGAAAAAAGCCTGTGGCGAATATGCCATGAAGTTCATTGAGCGCGGCATGAAGGTCGGGCTCGGGACCGGCTCCACCGCCGAGCATTTCGTGCGCGCCCTGGCGGCGGCGGATCTGGGCGTGAAATGTGTTGCAACGTCGGAGCAGACGACGGCGCTGGCAACCGGCCTCGGGCTGTCGCTGTTTTCGCTTGATGAGCTCGGGCGGGTCGATGTGACCGTGGACGGGGCGGATGAATTCGATGCACAGCTCACGCTGATCAAGGGCGGCGGCGGGGCACTCCTGAGGAAGAAGATTGTCGCTCATGTTTCGGATATGATTGTCACCATCGCCGATGAGAGCAAACTGGTCGACCGTCTTGGCGCTTTCGCCCTGCCGATTGAGGTGGTGGATTTTGCACCGGATCTGGCGGTCAGGGAAATTATGGCGGTCGCCGCCGATCTTGGCTGTGCGACGAACGAGGCGCGCATCCGTGTTGATGATATGGGCGAGCCTTTTATCTCCGACGGCAGTCATCTCATCATCGATTGTGCGTGCGGCGCCATCCCTGATGCCGCCCGTCTTGAAGCGGCGCTCAATGCCCTGCCGTTCGTGGTTGAAAACGGGCTTTTCGTCGGGCTCTCAAGCGTTGCCGTGCTCGGGACCGATGAGGGAGTGAGGGAAGTGACGGCGGGTTAGCAAAGTCCCTCTCCCTCCGGGAGAGGGTGGATTGGGCGAAGCCCAAGACGGGTGAGGGGCGATGCTTCAACACCCTCAGAGTGTGGAAACATCGCCCCTCATCCGGCGCTTGCGCGCCACCTTCTCCCGGAGGGAGAAGGACAGGAAATGTTGCTATCTACTCTTGGACTTCCAGCACTGCATCACAAACCTGATGCACATGATCTTCCGTCAAATAGGGGTGCATGGGGAGGGCGAAGATGCGGGTTGAGGCGTCTTCGCAGACTGGCAGGCCACTCTTTGGTGCAAAGCCGGCAAAGGCTGCATGGCGATGGAGCGGTGTGGTGTAATAGATCGCCGACGGGATGCCGCGGATCTTGAGGTGCTCCTGCATACGGGTGCGCTCGGTCGTGTCCTTGGCCAGAACCGAGAACAGGCCCCAGGAGCTTTTGTCTTCCTCGGTGATCGGCGTCAGCGCGACGCGCTCGGCGAGACGGTCATGGTAGATCTGCGCGGCGTTGTTGCGCACTTTTGATTCTTCGTCGAAGATCTTCAGTTTTTCGATCAGGATCGCGGCCTGAATGGTATCGAGGCGGCCGTTCATGCCAACGCGCAGGCTTTCCTTGCGCTGGTCATCGGTGCCATGGAAGCCGATGGAGCGCCACAGGGCGGCCTTTTCACGGTCCATGGTGAACATCGCGCCGCCGTCGCCGTAACAGCCGAGTGTCTTGGACGGAAAGAAGCTTGTTGCCGACACCGGAGCCAGAGCGCCGACCTGTTTGCCGTTTTGTGCGCCGCCAAAGCTTTGTGCTGCATCGGCCATAAGGAACATGCCGCGGCCATCGGCAATACACGAAAGCGCGGTGTAGTCAGCTGGCAGACCAAAGAGGTCAACGGCGATAATTGCGCGGGCTTTCAATTTGCCTTCAGTTTCAACCGCCTCGATCCTTTCAAGCAGATCGTCGGGGTCCATGTTGAAAGTCAACGGATCTGAGTCGACGAAGACCGGTGTTGCGCCGGTCATCAGGACGGCATTGGCCGTTGCGTTATAGGTAAAGGACGGAATGAACACCGCGTCGCCGGCGCCGATGCCCTCGCCGAGGAGCGGAATGACAAGGGCGTCTGTGCCCGAAGCACAGCCAACAACTTCTGCCGCGCCGGTGCGCCGGGCCAGTTCGTCTTCAAGCCACTCAATGTCTGGACCCATGATGTATTTGCCGTGAGCCAGTACGCGCTGGATAGCAGAGTCGACCTGGTCCTTGATGGCAGCCTGCTGGGTCTTCAGGTCAATGAATTGAACCTGCGACTCGCGGGCCTCTGTCCGCACTATGAGTTTTTCCTGGATATTCATATTCTAATTCCTTTAATCGACGTTCTTCGCATTGGTCTCACTGCTGGAAACTTTCGTTGCCTCAATGATCCCAAGCGCGGTTTCCAAAGCTCGCCGCGCATCGCCCCCGGTTACGAAAACGTCTTCCCCGGTTTTTACACATGCTACAAAAGCCCCGATGGCATATCCCAAAGGATCGTCGGCAACCGCCGGCAGTCCTTCTTCGGAGGCTTCAAAGGCTGACTTCAGGTCTGCCTTTGTGGTATTTTTTAACGTGCGAGCGATGAAATCGATCTCCACACGGCCATCTTCATAATCCAGCGTCATGGTCCGCTTGCGCTCATCAGCCATACGGCTGGCCAGCAGGCGAACCTCGCAGCCATCCGTCAGGCGGAGGCGCGCATCAACTTCGTCTTCAAACTCTCCATGAACGACCTTTGACACTGCCTCGGTTTCTTCAACAGGGGCAGGGGCCACCTGATGTACAAGGTCGAGGTCGTGGATCATCAGATCAAGAACAACGGAAACATCCATGGCGCGCCCTGTGAAGGGACCGGCGCGGACGCATTCAATTTTTCGCGGCGTGGCCCGGCGCGACAGCAAGCCGAACTCGGCAAAGACAAAACGCTCCTGGTGGCCGACCTGGATCATCAGGTCACGTTCTTCGGCCAGCTCCATCAGGATATCGGCATCGATCACTTCAAGGGCGATCGGCTTTTCGATGTAGACATGCATCCCGGCTTTAAGAGCGTCGCGGGCGAGGGCATAGTGGAACGAGGCGGGCGACGTGATCGAGATGACGTCGGCCTTGCCTTTCAGGTCCTCGACGGAAGTGAAGACCTCTGCGCCATATTCATCGGCGAGTTTTGCCGCGGCTGTCTTGTCGATGTCGATGATGCCGACAAGCGTGACGCCTGGCAGCGAGGCATATTTTTTCGCGTGAAGGCCACCGAAAAATCCCGCGCCGACAACAGCCGCGCGCAGGTCCCCATTATTTTGTCTTGTTCCAGCCAATTCTCTACCCGGTCTTCTGCACAATATTTGTTCAGTGTCGGATCCCGTTTTCACCTTCCCGAAAGATCGTTAAAATCTTAGGTAAATTCCCGGAAACCTTGTTATCTTCCAACCGGTTATCCCGCAGGAAAACGCTCGATGCAAATAAAGGAACATTACAAAAAATGACGGAATTGAAGAGCCGCGAAATCAGGTTGACCGCTTATCCCAAAGGCCTGCCAACCGCAGAAACCTTTGAGATTTGTGAGGTGGATGTTCCAGAACCCGAGGGCCGTGCGTTCCGGGTCCGTAACATTTACATGTCGGTTGACCCCTATATGAGGGGCCGAATGCGCCAGGGCGAAAGCTATGTGGCCGCCTTTGAGGTCGGAAAAGCACTTGATGGGGGTGCCATCGGGGTGGTCGAGCAGTCGAACAATCCGGACTTTCCGGAAAATACCCTGGTTATGTCATCTTATGGCTGGCGCGAGTATTTCGTCTCGGACGGCGAGGGCCTGCGAAAGCTTGCGCCAATTGAAGGCGCGTCCCTGACGGCGCATATGGGGGCTGCGGGCGGGACCGGGCTTACCGCCTATGTCGGGCTCATGCGCATCGCGGCGCTCAAGACGGGCGACAAGGTTTTTGTCTCGGCGGCTGCCGGGGCCGTCGGCCAGATCGCCTGCCAGATCGCGAAAATCAAGGGCTGTTATGTCGTCGGCTCTGCCGGGTCGGATGAAAAGTGCAAATGGCTGGAAGAGACCTGCGGCGTTGATGCGACGATCAATTATAAAACCGCAGGCAATTTGACTCAGGCGCTGCGTGAAAAATTCCCCGAGGGCATTGATGTCTATTTTGAGAATGTCGGCGGCGACCATCTTCAGGCGGCGCTTGATGTGATGAACGTCAAAGGGCGCATCGCGGTCTGCGGTATGATCTCGGTCTATAATGCCGACGAGCCCGTGCCCGGGCCGACCAACCTGACCCAGATCATCGGCAAGGACATCACCATGCGCGGCTTCGTGCTCGGCAATCACTTCGATATGGCGGGGGATTTCTACCGCGACATTGCGACCTGGATCAGGGAGGGCAAGATCAAATGGTCGGAGACGATTTACGACGGCATCGAGAAGGCGCCCGAGGCGTTCATGGGTCTGTTCGAAGGCAAGAACTCCGGCAAGATGCTGGTGCGATTGAGCGACGAGCCGAAATAGGGCGTGTGCAGAAAAGAGTCCTTCTCCCTCCGGGAGAAGGTGCCGCGAAGCGGCGGATGAGGGGCGATGCTGCAGCACATCGAGCGTGTTGTGGCATCGGTCCCTCACCCGTCAGGCTGCGCCTGCCACCCTCTCCCGGAGGGAGAGGGACTCAGTCCCGGTTGACCACTGCAACGAGCATGGCCGCGAAAGCTTCGTGGGCCTCCGGCGGCAGATCAAGGCTACAGGCAAGGGGAGCGTAAGCATCGACCAGGGACCCATACTTGAGAACGCACGCCTCATTCTACGGGAGCTTTCAGGTATGGGTCCCCGATCAACGCTGGCGCGTTGTCGAGGATGACGATGCGTTAGTTAAGAGGAAACCCAAGGCCAACCCTCAATCAAAGCTCACAGCCGCCGCCATGCCCATATCCTCGCGCTCCTTCTTGATGCCTTCGGCCAGCAGGAACGCGAGTTCCAGGGCCTGGGACGCGTTGAGGCGCGGGTCGCAGTGGGTGTGGTAGCGCGATGACAAGTCCTCTTCGGTGATCGCCTGGGCGCCGCCGATGCATTCGGTGACGTCCTGGCCGGTCATCTCAAAATGGACGCCGCCGGCGTGGGTGCCTTCGGCCTGGTGGATGGCGAAGAAGTCCTGAACCTCTTTCAGAATGCGGTCAAACGGCCGGGTCTTGAAGCCGGTTGAGGCCTTGATGGTGTTGCCGTGCATCGGGTCACACGACCACACGACGTTGCGGCCCTCTTCCTTGACCTTCCGGAGCAGCGGCGGCAGGCCCTTGCCGACATTTTCAGAGCCAAAGCGGGCAATCAAAGTGAGGCGGCCGGGCTCATTGTCCGGGTTGAGCTTGTCGCACAGCCGGATGAGCTCATCGGGCTCGAGGCTCGGACCGCATTTCATGCCGATCGGGTTTTTGATGCCGGAGAAGAATTCGACGTGGGCGCCGTCCAGCTGGCGCGTGCGGTCGCCGATCCACAGCAAGTGGGCGGAGGTGTCGTACCAGTCGCCGCTGGTGCTGTCGATGCGGGTCATGGACTGTTCATAGCCGAGCAGCAGGGCTTCGTGCGAGGTGAAGAAGTCGGTCTGATGGATTTGCGGCGCGGTCTGCGAGGTGATGCCGCAGGCGCGCATGAAGTCGAGCGCATCGGTGATGCGGTTTGCCAGCGCCTGATAACGCTCCGTCTGCTGAGAATTGGCGACAAAGCCAAGCGTCCATTTGTGCACATTGCTGAGATCGGCAAAGCCGCCCGAGGCAAAGGCGCGAATAAGATTGAGGGTCGAGGCGGACTGGCCGTAGGCCTGCACCAGCCTCTGCGGATCGGGCTCGCGCGAGGTCGCGTCAAAGTCGATCGCGTTGATGATGTCGCCGCGATAGGACGGCAGCTCGACGCCGTCGATGGTCTCAAAGTCGCCGGAGCGCGGCTTGGCGAACTGTCCGGCGATGCGGCCGACCTTGACCACGGGGACGGAGCCGCCAAAGGTCAGAATGACCGCCATCTGCAACAGCACGCGGAAGGTGTCACGAATGTTGTCGGGATGAAACTCGGCAAAACTCTCGGCGCAGTCGCCGCCCTGCAAGAGGAAGGCGCGACCTTGTGAAACTTCGGCCAGATGCGCCTTGAGGGCGCGCGCTTCACCGGCAAAGACCAGCGGCGGATAACCCGACAGCTGCTTTTCAACAGCCGCCAGGGCTGCCTTGTCCTTGTAGGTCGGCATCTGAATTGCCGGGAATTCGCGCCAGGTTGCAGGCGACCATTTCGTACTCATCGGTCTCAACTTTCAATAAATTACCCAATACGGCCAATCTCTATACCGGATCGTGCGCAAATGCGCCAGTGCTGCGGTGCAGCAGAGTTAATGGTGGGTGACAAACCCCGTAACATTGTCGCCCCGCACGTGATGCGGGGCCTCAGGCCCGGGGGCAGACGAAGCACTCACTGATTGAGCTTCAGGTAGAGGTCGAGCCAATCCGGATTAGTGGTCTTGATCAGGTCTTCTTTCCAGACTCGCTTCCAGCGCTTGATCTTCTTCTCGCGCTCAAGGGCGATTTGAATATCGTTGTGAGCCTCAACGTAGACGAGCTTCTTTAGATTGTACTTCTTCGAAAACCCTTTGGCGAACCCTTCTCTATGTTCCCAGACACGCCTTGCAATATCGCTGGTTACGCCGACATACAGCGTTGAGTGAACCTTGTTGGTCAGTATGTAGACGTAGTAGATCTTCATACCTGTGATTGTAGCGAAAGCGCTGATGCTACACCAGAACTGGATTGAACTGGAAAATGGTGCCCCGAGATCCTGGCTCGGAGGCCGGGATGACAAACCCGGTAACATTGTCGCCCCGCACTTGATGCGGGGTCTCAGGCCCGGGCGTTGTCGTCGATTTCGATATGTGTGTCCGGCGCGGTGCCCTGAGATCCCGGGTCAAGCCCGGGATGACAATTGAACAGATTACGATACCCAGTTCGGCGACATCGTCACCAGTTCCTCGGCGGCGGTCGGGTGGACGGCGAGGGTGGCGTCGAAGTCGGCCTTGGTGGCGCCCATCTTGATGGCGATGCCGAGGCACTGGATCATTTCACCGGCGCCGTGGCCCATGATGTGCAGCCCGAGGACCTTGTCGCTGGCCTTGTCGACAATGATTTTCATCAGCGTCTGTTCCTGCGATCCCGACAGCGTGTTCTTGAGGGCGCGGAATTCGGACTTGAAGATCTCCACATCATGGCCGTCATGGATGGCCTGCGCTTCGGAGACGCCAACGGTGCCGATTTCCGGCTGACTGAAGACGGCGGTGGGGATGCCTGAATGATCGACTGCGATTGGCAGGTCATTATAGACCGTCTGGGCAAAGGCCGAGCCCTCGCGGATCGCCACCGGGGTCAAATTGGCCCGGTTGGTGACATCGCCGACGGCATAGATGTTGGGGACAGAGGTTTGTGAAAACTTGTCAACGACGACAGCGCCTACCGCGTCGAGCTTCACACCGGCCTCTTCAAGACCCAGCCTTGCGGTCTTGGGCTGGCGGCCAGTGGCATACATCACCTGACCGGCATGCAACAGCTCGCCGGTGGAAAGATGGGCGCAATAGTGGTCATCGAAGGGTTCGATCTCTGTGATGGTCGCCCCGGTTATGATGCGAATGCCTTTGGCTTGCATCTCCCGGTGGAGACCATGGCGCAGATCATCATCAAAGCCGCGCAGGATTTCCTCGCCGCGATAGACCAGCGTGGTCTCGACGCCAAGACCGTTAAAGATGCCGGCGAATTCAACAGCGATATAACCGCCGCCAACAATGATGATTTTCTCCGGCAAGGCCTCGAGGTGAAAGGCGTCATTGGAGGAGATCGCATGTTCAATACCGGGAAAGGCGTTGCCAAAGCTTGGCCAGGCACCGACGGCGATGAGAATTCGCTCGGCGGTGACATCCCTGTTCTCGCCGATCAGATGAACGGTATGCTTGTCTTTCAGGACGGCGGCGCACTCAATAATGTCTACGCCTGCCGCCTTCAGGTTTTTGATGTAGATGCCATTGAGGCGATCGATTTCCTTGTCCTTGTTGGCGACAAGGGTTTTCCAGTCAAAGACGGGTTCACCGCCATCGGGGTTCACAGTCCAGCCAAAGCCTTTGGCGTCTTCGAACTCCTCGGCAAACTGGCTGGCGTAGACGAACAGCTTCTTGGGCACGCAACCCCGGATGACGCAGGTTCCGCCAACGCGGTATTCCTCGGCAATGCCCACTCGGGCGCCAAAGCCTGCGGCAACCCGTGAGGCCCGCACGCCGCCGGAGCCGGCGCCAATGGTGAAGAGATCATAATCGTAGGTGCTCATGCGAAGAGGCCTTTCCGGGGTGTGCCTTAAAGTTCTATCATTGATCCATACTTGTGCCTCATTGAGGCCGAGAACAGGTAAGGTATTCGGGGCCCGGCTTCAAGGACCAGGCTGTGTGCCGGTCATCACCCTGTTGTGATTTGGGTTGTGATTTGGGTTGTGATTTGGCCCTTGATTGGCCCCTGGTTGGGCCCTGTGATTTGGAAAGAGTTGTGAATTTGACCACGAAAACAGGCGCGCGCGCAGGACAGCCGGATTTTGCCAGCTTTGACCTTGCGGACTGGCTTGTCTGGTTTGACGCCCAAGCGGACCAGCAACACAAGGAACGGCTGATCTATGACGAGCGGCTGCTGAGCGGCGCCGAGGCAAAAGTCCTCGGCCGGTCGATTGCGCAGTTCCAGCTTGGCGAGGTTTCCGACGGGGCCTATCTGGTCAAGGCCATGACGTCCTGGGCGATGCGGAACGGGCAGGACGATCTTGTGACCCTGGCGCACAAGCTGGTTCGCGAAGCGCGCCACCATGCCTTTTTGCTGGCGGAGTTCATGAAGCATCACGATTTGCCGCAGGCGCGGGCCCATCCGCTGGACGCGGGGTTTCGCATTATCCGGCGGCTCGGGCGGGTGGAAACCATGCTCTCGACCCTCATGGTCGCCGAGCTGATTGCAACCCACTACTACCAGTGTCTGGGCCATTCGACCCGCTCCACCATGCTGAAGCGGATTTCGGCTGAACTGCTGGAGGATGAAAAGGCGCATATTTATCTCTATCGCAGGCTTCTGGCGGATCTTCGGGGCGAGCGTGGCCGGTTTCATAATCTGGTCATCAAGGGGATCGAGCACTGCGTCTTTTTGACGGCGCTGGTGGCCGTCTGGCCGTTTCATCACAAGGTCTACCGCCGGGCCGGGACGGGGCTTTCGACCTATTGGCATGTCTATTGGGCGCGGTTTCGCGAGACCATCAAGGATCCCCAGAGCGACCAGGAAGGGCGGCTTGAGGCTGTTTTCGCCCAGGCGAAAGAAGTCGATTTAATTTGAAGATTGCGCGCGGGCGTTGACGAGATTAACCAAATGTCGTCTTGCGCGCGCCGGCAAAAACTCCTAACAGATCACAGATCTGGATCAAACTTCCAGGCTAAGATCCGCAGATTTGTGCGCCTTACAACATGATACCGCATCGGCTCAATTAAGGTTAACAGATCTTCATCCTGATACGGATGGATCTTAACAGTGTA
>JAUWTJ010000014.1 GCA_030614785.1 Alphaproteobacteria bacterium
GCAACTTTTCCTGACCGCGAGGTCTTACAAATTGATGCTGGCCCGATTGTCTTCGGTGGTCGCGGTATTCATTGCATGACCCAGCAGCAGCCAAAAGGAAAGGCCCTTCCACCAGATTGATGAAAGGGCCATTTTCCTGTTTTTAACCTGAACTCCGCAGTTAAGCTGTCTTGCGAGTCTTGTCTTTGTACATCGACCGGTCAGCGCGGCGCAGCAATTCCTTTGATGTTGAGGTCGGTCCGTACTGCTCAAGGCCAAAGCTTGCTGTGACATCAAGGCGGAGGGTTCCGACCTGTACGGTCAATGGATTGAGCGATCTGCGAACTTCCATGGCGCGGGCGCGGGTGGGAACCTGTTCGGCGCGAACGAACAGAATGGCAAATTCATCGCCGCCAAGTCTTGTGACATAGTCTGTCCGCCTGCAATTGGCATCCAATTTTGCAGCGAGTTGCCGGAGCACCTCATCACCCACTTCATGGCCAAACTCATCGTTGATTTGCTTGAAGTTGTCGATGTCGATATAGGCGAGCATGCCTGTTTCCAGGTAGCGCCGGGCATTGGTCAGGGACAGACGCATGGCTTCCTGAAATCCGCGGCGGTTGAGAAGGCCTGTCAAGGGATCGGAGATCGACAGGTTTTCCAGATGGCCAATGCGCTCACGCTGCTGAGAGATCAACTGCTCGGCTTGTGTCGCGTAATTGAGCATCTTGTTGACGAGATCAAGACTCTCGCCACCAATTTGATCCGGGTCACTTTTAAGCGATTGCATCAGGCGCGTGGCGAGTTGTCCGACGATCGGATTTTCCTCGTCTGACGGGGCGATTTGTTCCAGTACTGAATTCTGCATAAGCACTTCCTCCTACACTATTATTGACGCACGCCCCTTCACTTCATGTCGCGGAGCGAAAACTCTCCAAAGTGTTTCGCAAGGCTTGTGCCAGGATTGATAACGCAGAAATGTGCAGAAATCAGCCGATTTTGAATCATTGTTAACGGGATTAAGCGGCAAAGGTTACCAGGCCGGAGTGCCGGTCGGAAAATTCTGCCGCGCGATGGGGAGGGGAATGAAGGGGCAGGCCGAAGGCTTGAGGTCGACGCCAACGAGGCATCAAGCGGAGCGAGTTGTAGGGAGTGAAAACCGTACTACTGTCCGCCATATAGGTTCTGATCTGTTTTGTTGGTTTGTGACTGACCACCCTATTAGCCGCCGCCTAAGCGGCAGTCACGTCTGTTTCCATGAGCTCACATATTAACTCCGCCCATTCTGACAGTTCAAGAGCAAGCGAAACGCTCTCGCCTACTCGATAGTCTTCCCGATTTTTTCATAGTCGTCCTCACGAATTTCCCGAAGAATCTCCGAGACGTCAGCAGGCTTGATACCGATAGAGGCCAGCGTAATTGCTCCTAACTGAAGACTTGCTTCGAGTGCTTCCGGGACGGCCTCCGCCGCGCCCAAGGCCTCAAGCTTTTTCACATGCGTGAGGTCCCTGGCGCGGGCAAAAACAGGCAAACCCGGTTCCACTTCCTGCAATGCTGAAACAAACTGGTCGGCCACCGCCGGCTGGTCGATGGTAACCACTGCCCCAATAGCCCTCTTTGCACCAACTGACTGTAGGACACTGCTCTGACTCGCATCTCCGTAAAACACGTTGTAGCCTAGAGCCCGGCAGGCCGCGGTTCGACGTGCATCCAAATCAAGGGCCACATTTGAAACTCCGGCTTCGTTGAGCAGTTTGGCAACTGTCTGACCAACTCTGCCAAATCCCAGTATGATGACATGGTCTTCAAGTTCCAGGGTTTCCCTAAAATCAGCTCCATCTGACGATCCTCTCCCACGCTCCATAAGGATTGACAATTTTTCTCCGGCAATGGCCATAAAGGGAGAGGTCACCATCGTCAGTGCCACGCTTGTCAGAAGAAGTTGAACAACATCCGGGGCAATGAGGTTGGCTGCGCCCGCTGATAGAAACAGAACAAACCCAAATTCACCGCCCTGAGAAAGTATAAGGCCGGTGCGAATTGCACTCGATAACGGCTGCTGATAGGCCCAGGTCAACATTGTAATGGTAAGGGACTTGACCACAAGGAGGGCCAGAACAATGAGGACGACATCCTCCAGCCGACCTAGAATCAGTGACGTATCAATCGACATGCCCACGGTCATGAAGAACAGGCCAAGCAATACCCCCTTGAAAGGGCGAATGTCAGATTCAATCTGATGTTTGTATTCCGTTTCGGAAAGCAGGAGGCCCGCAAGGAAAGCCCCAAGTACCATTGAAACGTCCACGAGCGTCAGAAGCCAGCCTGTGCCAAGGATAACAAGCAGAGTGGTTGCGACAAACACTTCCGGGCTTTGTGTGCCTGCGACAATTCTGAAGGTTGGTCTCAGAACCAGGCTCCCGATAACGATGACCAGCACCAAAACAACTGTCGCCTCCAAAATAGCAAGGCCCATTGCCACCCAGAATGATTCGTACTCTCCACCAAAGATCGTAATCAGCATGAGCAGAGGAACAATGGCCAGGTCCTGGAACAAAAGGATGGCGAAGGATGTATTGCCATAGGGCGTTGTCCTTTCCCCCCGTTCTGTCAACAACTGGAGAACGAAAGCCGTTGACGACAGCGCAAGGCCAGCACCGATGATAATGGCTCCCTCGCGCGATGCTCCCAGGTAACCTGCCGCTCCTCCAATAATCAGGCCCGTCACAACCACCTGAAGTCCGCCAAGTCCAAAAACCAGTTTGGCAAGGGTACTCAGTCGATCCCGCGAAAACTCAAGACCAATCATAAAAAGAAGAAAAACAACACCAAACTCGGCCAGTGCATGGGCGCTTTCCGACTCACGGATAACGGCAAGTCCGTATGGGCCAATCAAGGCACCAGCCACGAGATATCCAATAATCGGGCTGGTCTTCAGACGCTGGAACGCTGTGACAACAACGATGGCGGCCAGAAGAAAGATCAGAACATCGTATAACAACTCGGGCTGATGCAAGGAATACCCTCCAACTCAATGCCACGTGCCTGATAGGGACAATAAGGTTCCCGGTTTGTCAAGGTGTGGTGTCATTGACACCTGTTCTGCCCAGGAAAGGAGGTTCATATTACCAATTCCGGGCGGGGTTCACATTCTCTGCAGGCCGATATTTTTCATTTTCACCGCCAGCTCTGAAATAGATACTTTCATCTGGTCAGGTAACAGCTTGTTCACGTCTGCTTTGCGATCCAGGGCTGTTTTTGTCTGAACCGTCGTCGACAGCACCCTGATTGCGGCAACCGAACAGGTTTAGTTCAGGGAGCTGCGGCCCTTGACGATGGCGTCGTCGCCGAATTTCGCGCGCAGTTTGTCCATGGCGCGTTCGGCCTGGCTGCGGCGTGTGCCGTCGATGTCGATGAGATCGGGCGGATCGGCGAAATCTGCGTCACACAGATTGGCGAGGCCGACGCCGAGAAGGCGGTAGGGCGTGCCATTGCATTCCTTCTTTAACATATCGGCGCTGTGTTCGAATATTCTGTTTGCCATGTGTGTTGGTGAGCCGAGCGTGCGGCTGCGAGAAATGGTTTTGAAACTGGCTGTCTTCAGCTTGAGAGTGATGGTCTCACCGGCCAGGTGTGAGGCTTTGGCTCGTTTGGATACTTTTTCGCACATCTGCCACAGAAGTTTTTCAAGCTTATCGAACGAAGAGATGTCGTCACGAAAGGTCAGCTCGTTTGATATGCTTTTCATCGGAGAACGCGGGTTGACGACGCGGGTGTCGTCGCCGTGCGCAAGGCGAGACAGACGCAGGCCCATGACGCCATATTTCTTTGCTAAAACTGTTTCATCCATTTTTTGAATCTGTCCAATGGTGGTGATGCCGCCCTGGGCCAGGGTTTTTTGAAAGGCCTTGCCGACGCCGTAGATGATTGAAACAGATTGCTTTGCCAGGAAGTCTGTGGCTTCGGCTTTGCCAATGACAGAGAACCCGCGCGGCTTGTCGAGGTCGGAGGCGATCTTTGCCAGAAACTTGCAATAGCTCAAACCGACCGAGACCGTCAGCCCGAGGTCGCGCTCTATTTCGGCGGCAAAGGCAGCTATGGTCTCAGCCGCCGTGCGGCCGTGAAGTCGCTCGGTGCCGGACAGGTCGAGGAAAGCTTCATCTATGGACAAGGGTTCGACCATGGGGGTGAGCGCGCGCATTCGTTCCCGGATTTCCTTCCCGACAGCGCTGTATTTGCTCATGGTGGGCCGAAGAACAACGGCATCGGGGCATTTTTGCAAGGCCTTGAACATCGGCTGGGCGGAGTGTACGCCGTAGGTTCGCGCGATATAGCAGGCGGTTGAGACGACGCCTCGTTTTCCCGACCCGCCGACAATCACTGGCTTGTCGGCAAGTTCGGGATTGTCGCGCTTTTCGACCGAGGCATAAAAGGCGTCACAGTCGACGTGAGCCATGGTGAGGGTGCGGAGTTCTGCGTGAGCGATGAGGCGGGGGCTGCCGCAGGAGGTGCAACGCCTGGTGTTGCTCAAAGGTTCCAGAGTGAGACACTGACGACAAAGCAGCCCGCCTGGACTTGTTGTGCCATCAACTGTCATTGGGGCTGACGTCCTCTAGCGGCCAAAGCCAGGCCGCGCCGCGCACGCCGCTTGAATCGCCGTGGATATTTTTTCTCAGCCGAATGATCGGATCCTCGCTCATTACATGAGGAACCATCTTGTCCGGCACGTTGTCATAGAGATGTGCGATATTCGACATGCCGCCGCCAAGCACGATGACATCCGGGTCGAAAATATTGACTACAACAGCCAGCGCGCGCGCCATGCGGTCTTCATAGGCCGTCAGGGCTCGCAGAGCTGCCTGATCGCCATCTTCAGCTGCGGCGCAAATCTCCTCTGCTGTCAGATTGTTTCCGGTGCGCGCGGCAAAGTCTCTGGCGAAACCGGGTCCCGAGAGCCACGTTTCGATGCAGCCCGTCCTGCCGCAATAACATTGCGGGCCGGGATGTTCCTCAGACGTTGGTGCGGGCAGAGGATTGTGGCCCCACTCACCGGCGATCCGGTTTGCGCCCTGCAAGGGGCGGCCATGAACGACGAGCCCGCCGCCACATCCGGTCCCGACAATGACGCCAAACACTGTGTCAAAGCCTTGTCCTGCGCCGTCGACAGCCTCTGAAAGGGCAAAGCAATTGGCGTCATTCTGCAGCCTGACCGGGCGTTCAAGCAGGCGCTCGAGATCCTTGTCCATGGGGCGGCCATTGAGCCAGACAGAATTGGCGTTCTTGATCAGGCCGGTTCGCGCGTCAATGGCGCCCGGCATGCCGATGCCGACGGTGCCGCTCTGCCTGGTTGTTTCTTCCAGATCGTGGATCAGGGCCTGAATTGCCTCAAGGGTCGCGTCGTAGTCATGTTGCGGAGTTGCCTCGCGCTTTCGGCCAAGTTCGCGGCCTTCATCGCCCAGAGCAATGGCCTCGATCTTTGTGCCGCCAACATCAACGCCCAGTCTCATGGTCCTGCTCTATCCTCGCGCCCTGGCTATAGTCTCTTCAATGACCCTTTGAGCTTCAACCCAGTCGTCGATCCGATGGTCACAGTCGGGGGCGGGGCCAAGCAATTTTGCCAGGCGGATGTCCCCGATAAAGTGAATGATCGTGGCGTGTGGAACGCCGCGGCGGACGGACGAAATATTGGGCGGCAGGTCATCCAGAAAAAACACAGGATCACCGGTCCGTTCTGACAGCGCTGCTGCCGCCGCGCCCTTGGCACCGTCGTTGGCGACAACAGGATAGGACATGTTGTGGCGTTCCAGCGCCGCCAAGCGGTCTTCGCGGTGCTCTTCTGGCATATTGGTAAGAATAATAATCTGGGCGTGGCGGGCAAGGGCTGCCAGAGCCTCGGCGGCTCCGGGCACGGGTGACATATCACGGGTCGAGGTGGCAAAGAAATCGGCCAGCAAGTCCTTCATTCCGCTGGCGGGGAAGGGAACCTTCGTTTCCTTGTGTTTGATGTTTCCCGTAATCGCAAAGCTTTGAAGGTCGAGATAGTGATCCCGGGTGTCCAGATAGTGCTCAAGAGAGCGGACAAATTCAAACAGCACCTCGTCGGCATCGCAAATGACCAGCGGGCGGCTAGAATCGAGCTCTATTTCATCAATTTGGCTGCGAACCGAATCAGTCAGGATTCCGGGCATTCTGCTTTTCCTGTTACCATATGCCCGAGGTCGCCCCGGGTAGTGCAATGCGAGCCCGCATGGGTAATTCCGGTTCGAGCTGGCAGGCCTCACAGAACGCCATGGTTCGCTGGTCGTTGTCCAGAATGAAGTCCAGAAGCGCGCCAAGGACCTGGGGATCGCCCGCACCCTGGCGCAAATCCTCAGGGCCCATGCCGGTTTGAGCCTGAAGCGCGGAAAAAATCGCGTCGTCGGCCACGATAAATCCGAGCGCATCCAGGGCTATGGTTTCGGCCTGTTGGAGCTGCATTTGGGAGGTCCTTCCCGGTTTGTTTGATGCTTTGGCGGCTATTTACAAATCATACCGTGTGATTGGCACCGTCTGGCGCAAGCTTTAAACAAAAGATTAACGTTATTCTGCAAGTATTGGACGAACAAAGTGCCTGATTCAGGCATACCGGAATCCGGAGAAGTTTATCCTATGACGAAAACTGTCCTCATTGTCGAAGATAATGAACTGAATATGAAGCTTTTCCACGACTTGTTGGATGCTCACGGTATCGGGACGCTCCAGACCAGCGATGGTATGGAGGCCCTGGAAATTGCCCGTAAGCATCATCCTGATTTGATTCTGATGGATATCCAGCTGCCCGAGGTTTCGGGTCTGGAAGTCACGAAATGGATCAAGGAGGATGAAACCTTGTCGTCCATTCCTATAGTGGCGGTTACGGCGTTCGCAATGAAGGGGGACGAGGAGAAAATCCGTGAAGGGGGGTGCGAGGCCTATATCGCAAAGCCCATCTCGGTAACCGAATTCATGGATACTGTAAGAAAGTTCCTGAACTAGGCCGACCTCGATGACAAGGTAAGGTTTTAGATGTCTGCACGTGTGCTGGTTGTCGATGACATTTTAGCTAATGTGAAGCTACTGGAAGCGAAGCTGACCTCGGAATATTTCGAGGTCATCACCGCTCTCGACGGACCGTCCGCGCTTGAAGTGATCGAGGCGGAAATGCCGGATATTATCCTGCTGGATGTCATGATGCCGGGCATGGATGGTTTTGAGGTTTGCCGGCGGATCAAGGCAAATCCCGTTACCGAACATATCCCTGTTGTTATGGTCACCGCCCTTGATCAGGCGTCGGACCGCGTATCCGGCATTGAGGCTGGCGCCGATGATTTTCTGACAAAACCTGTGAATGACATTGCGCTCATGGCGCGGGTCAAGGGGCTTGTCCGTCTCAAGGTTATGATGGACGAGCTTCGTATGCGCGAAGCGACTGGCGAGACTATCGGGATTGATCTTGCCGGAGACGGCAACCCTGATGAACTGGCCGGAAAGGGCGAGCTTCTTCTCGTTGAAGAGCGGCGCATTGGCGCCCAGAAGATCACCGAGACGCTTTCGGACCTGTACAATATTACCATCCAGACGACCCTTGAGGGATGCAACAAGGCGATGGATGAAAAGGACTATGACCTCGTGCTGGTCAATCTTTCGGTTCAGGGCTTTGACGGGCTGAGGCTGTGTTCGCATATCCGATCCAGGGAAATCACTCGCAATGTGCCCATTCTGGTGATTGTCGATGACGGAGACACGCCGCGCCTTGTGAAGGCCCTTGAAATCGGGGTCAACGATTATGTTCAGCGGCCTATCGATCGCAATGAACTTTTTGCCCGTGGAAAAACCCAGCTGCGCCGCAAGCGGTTTGCTGATCGCCTGCGCAATAACTTTCACAAGAGCATTGAAATGGCGATCAGTGACCCGCTCACTGGTCTTTATAATCGTCGCTATATGTTGAGCCATCTTGAGACGATTATGCGTGAAAATGCGACCACCCGCAAAACCGTCTCTTATATTATCGTCGATATTGACTACTTCAAGTCAGTCAATGATGAACATGGCCATGATGTGGGCGATGAGGTTCTCAAGCAGTTTGGTGTGCGCATTCAGAATAATATTCGCGGTGCGGATCTTGCGTGCCGCTACGGCGGTGAGGAATTCGTCATCGTTATGCCGGATACGGATCTTTCGTTCGCCTTGATGGTCGCCGAGCGGCTGCGTCTCTATGTGGCGGATCAGCCCTTTGAACTCGAGATCGGCCCCAAAAAGCTCAATCTTACGATCAGTATTGGCGTTGCCTGCAGCGAAACGTCAGATGAAACGCCTGCCGAGTTGATGCGCCGGGCAGATCAGGCCCTCTACCGCGCCAAACGCGATGGCCGCAACCGGGTGGTGACGGACGCCGCCTGAAGCGATCTTCCAAATCTCAACAAAAAACGCCGCCTCACTTGAGACGGCGTTTTTGTATTCTCATGTGAAGGCGATCCTTATTTGATCTTGCCTTCCTTGAATTCCACGTGCTTGCGCACAACCGGATCATATTTGCGAGCGGTCATCTTCTCGGTCATGGTCCGTGAATTCTTCTTGGTGACGTAAAAATAACCGGTCCCGGCCGTGCTATTCAAACGGATTTTTACTGTGGTCGCCTTGGCCATCTGGTTCCAACTCCGCTGTGAGCGCGGTGTTCCGCGCTGTTTCTAACTTGTTTTGCTCTTTATGAGGCGCGGAACATACGGTTTTCGGCGGCAAAGTCAAGCGCAGCGGATCGGCTCCCCGGTTTTCAGTAGTACCGGGTCCTGAGGGCCTGGTTCCGGTAGGATGCGAAAAGGATCTCGCCTTGTGGCTCTTCCAGAAATCCAAGGCCATTTACCGAGAGCTCGCTGACGCGGCCGAGCATGCACTCTGTGACGTCAATTATCGGTAGTTTCAGCGCCTCGTCGAGGCTGTGCCAGCCAAGGTCGGCCAATTCGTGGGAATCGGCCAATTCTCCGCGGGCTTTGGCAGCCGGGGCGGCGAGAAACCGGGCGTGAAACCGGTACGGGCTGTTGGTCGGCGTGATCGCCCGGCCAATCATCCTGAGGCAGCCGTGATCGGGCCGGAGGCCGCGTGATGTAAAGCCCGCCCAGGGGCCGTCGCCCTCGACGGGATCGGCGTCTTCGGCCAGCATGAGCCCGACCTCTTCCCAGGTTTCCCGGATGGCGGCATTGGCAAGGGCTGAGGCTTTGGCTTCCGAACACTTCGATGTCGCGCGCAGGGCCGTGGAAACGGCAGGATTGAGCTCACGGGACGGCGATATGGTCCAGTCGTCTGATTCTATTTTGCCGCCGGGAAAGACATAGATATCGGGCATGAAGGGCGACTTTGTGTGCCGCTGGCCCATCAGGACCTCAATGGTCCCGCCTGAATCTCGCAGCAGCATCAAACTGGCTGCATCTTTCGGCACGACAGGCGTTCCGGGCGGCATCGCTTGCGGCTTGTTCATGGCCGGTTTCCTCAAAGTTTCTTATTTCTTGTTTCATGCAAGGGTGGCCGGGCGGCGCGCCGAGGTCAAGGGTGTTGGCAATCTGGAAACTGCCGAAAATGTTTGTCCCCGCGAGGTCGAGGCTGTGCTGGAACACCATCCGGGCATCGCCGATGTGGCGTTCATCGGCTTGCCGGACAAGGACCGGGGCGAGGTCGTCTGTGCGGCGATTGTCGGGCGCGGGGAAGAAACGCCGGGGCTCGATGAGCTACGGAAGTTCTGCCGCGACAAAATCGGTGGCTACAAGATTCCCAAGCGGATGATTGTTGTGGAAGCTATTCTGCGGATCTTCGAGTCGGAGAGAGCAGGACTACGTGAGTGCGCCTGCGCTCAATCCCCGGGAGGGAACGACTCATATCTCTCTGCAGCCCTTCAAGTTAAGAGCGTACAACTCGTAGGGTGCACTCTTGTTGCGATTTTAATGAATCTCCATTATGTTGCGTTCTGGTATCTTGGGTTCTTCCGGTAAGACAAACGCCAGGCGAAATCGTGGCTTTGCCGAAGATGTTCTATAGGCGAGAGATGATTTGACCGAAAACACACAACATACCGCCAAAGGCCCAATGGCAGGATATCTCTACCAATGCCGCATCGCTTTGTTTCAAGGGATGGAGTCGGCCAAGAACAACCCAAATGGCAGCATTTCCATTGAGCGCTTTGATGACGTTGCGTTCGAAAATGATGACGTAGCCGAGTGTCTGATACAGGCCAAACATCACATTAGTGGCGGTGACCTAGGAGACAAGAGTACAGACGTTTGGAAGACAATTCGCATTTGGGCGCAATCAACACTTTCAGATCCCCTGTTCCCTACAAAAACGAAACTCGTCCTACTGACAACATCAACAGCTCCTGTTGGGTCCGCCATGGAAATGCTGAGAGCCGCCACAGCCAGTGCAGTACGAGACGAAGCATGCAGTCAACTGGCAAAATCCGCTGAGGAGTCAAGTAATCAGCAAACGGAGATTGGGCGGAAAGCATTCCTTGAACTCAGCGAGGCGAACCGCAGGGCATTGGTTCACGCAATTGAGGTCTATGACAATGCCCCCAATTTGATTGACATGCGCGAGGAAATTGAGGGGCAATTGGTATTCACTGCGCCAGATCATGTGCAAATGATAACCGACCATCTTGAAGGCTGGTGGTTCGCAGTTGTCGCGGAATCCCTAATTAAAGACGGTATGCCAAGCATACCTGTCCAGCATATTGTACGTAAGATATTTGAGATCGCTGGTCACATTCAGCGTGGTGAATTGCCTGTTCTCGACTCAATTTCGACTGAAACTCAGGAATACTCCGCAGACGATGAAAAAAGGGTGTTTGTTAAACAAATGCGCCTGATAAATGTTTCCGACAATGCTGTAAAACGAGGGACAAGTGACTACTACAAGGCGCTGGCTCAAAGATCACAGTGGGCCAGAGAGAATCTGTTGTTGGACGGTGAAGCAACAAAATTCGATTGGAAACTCGCTGACCAATGGGAACGAAAATGTGAGCAGGAAATGGATTTGAATGCTCCAAGCAATGACGATGAAAAAGAAACTGTTGGGAAAAACATCTTTTACTGGGCGCAGGAAAGCCAAATACCGTTCCGAAATGTGGTTGAGACCTGGATAACAGCGGGGTCATTTCACTCTTTGGCGGATCGACTTCAAGTTGGTTGGCATCCGGATTTCAAAGACAAGTTCGATATTGATGGGGATGATAAGTGACTTCATTACCTGCATGGGCGAGTAGACCGCTGGAAGAAGCTAACCTCTTCAATCCAGCGTTTTGCAGTGCATTATCATTTGAATTTGTACGGACGTATACGAAGGAAAGACCTGACGGTGCTCCACTACCTCTCCTTCCTTTGGTCTTTTCAATTGTGCTGCATTCAGCAACTCGCAAAAAGCTACCAGGCACGACGTTAACCGCATTGTACGAATGGATACAGCGAAACAACCATTGCCTTATAGGTCTGCCTGATCGGACGACCTCAGTGGTTCCTTTGGTAAAAGAAGCCATCATCTTTTCACTGAGTAATGATATTCTTAAATTCAACAACGGATATTACATTGTACTTTCTGAAAAGAAAGCCTCGTTTACACCAAAATTTCTCGAGCAGAGCACAAATGAACTGAACGATATAGTAGACCGCACACGCTTCCTCGCGAGATGGTTCGTTAAGTCGGGATCGGAGTCGTCAATATTGTCGAGTTGGGGAATTAGGCCATGAGTTTTAGCATCAAGAATGTCATTCTATATTCTCATGACGGGAAAATAAGAGTCCTTTCATTAAGAAGACATGGGCTCAATATTATCACGGGAAAGTCAAAAACTGGCAAGTCAGCCCTAATTGATATTATCGACTATTGCTTGGGGAGGGGAAGTTACAACGTTGCGGAAGGAGTCATCCGTAAGAAAGTGTCTTGGTTTGCCGTGGAACTTGTTAAAGGCGAAGACCAAGCTTTTATAGCAAGGGACAACCCAGGTCCAAGCGCCTCTACTGGATCCAAAATCTATTTCCGCCGGGGTGTTCACGCAGAAAGACCGACCCTAGCAGACCTTCAAAAGAATACGACCGAGAATGCTTTAAAGTCTTTCGTGACACAATTTGCAGGAATTTCTGAAAACGAGCATCGTTATGCTTCAGGCAAAGTGTCTCAGCACGCCGCAAATATCAGCCATGCTCTCTTTCTGTGTTTTCAGGAACAGAATGAAATTGGAAATCACGATAGACTTTTCCATCGCCAAGGTGAGCCGTTTATTCCGCAAGCAATCAAGGACACCATTCCCTACTTTCTTGGCGCAGTTGACGAAGATCATTTTCTACTTCGAGCAGAACTTGATGCCGCAATGGAAAAGTTGAAAGAGTTGGAAGGTCGGGAGAATGCGAAGAATAGAGCCTACGATACAGAATTGGAGAGAATCCGACGTCTGGTTTTGGAAGGCAAGAGACTTGGATTACTCGACCAATCTTTCGAGCCTGTTGACAAAGCAGAAACAATTGAAATGCTGCATGATGTAAACACCAGGGATTTTACAGCGTCAGAGGTCGTCTCAGATTTTGGTTCAACAATTGAAAGGCTCAAAGGAGAACAAACAACTTTACAGGGCTCTCTTGAAACAACCAACCAAGATACCCGAGCAGCTAAGTCTTTCCTTTCTGATCAAAATGCGTTTTCGAGAGAAAGCAGTGAACAGGCTGCACGCCTTAAATCTATTGGTCTGATCAAACATGCAAAAGATGACATTTCTATATGCCCCATCTGCGAAAACGATCTAATCGAGCCTGTAGCAGGTGCTGATCAGATTTCTAAGTCATTAGATAACCTTACGATCCAGATGGAGGCAATCCATAGAGAAAGCCCGCACCTCCAGAGCCATGTCGCTGACTTAGAAAGAAAACAAGATACTCTGACAGAGTCACTGAGAGAGGTCCAATTCAGCTTGCGACAAGCGATAGTTGAAGATGAAAGGGCAAGGAACCAACAGGACCAACTCGTGGCTCGTGCGCGTTTCATCGGAAGAGTATCCAGTTTCCTGGAATTGGTAAGCCCTGAGGATGGTGACGGTGGTCTGTTGGAACAAATCGAGGCCGCCAAACTTGCCGTGTCGGCTCTCAAAGAGCGGGTCAATTCTGATGATATCACTCAAAAGCTGGATACATTCCTCAACTTTGTTAACGGCAAAATGACAGAATATTCAGATCAATTGGATTTGGAGCATAAAGGTAGCGCATTGCGCCTAGATGTTAAGAAGTTGACAGTCGTCGCAGATACTGAAGATGGGCCTATACCGCTCACCCGCATGGGAAGCGGTGAGAATTGGGTTGGCTATCACGTGCTCACACATCTTGCTCTTCATTGGTGGCTACGAAGGCAAAACCGACCTGTTCCAGGGTTTCTTGTACTTGACCAACCTTCGCAGGCACATTATCCGGTAGACCAAGATCAAGATGGCAAGCTTGACCCGCTCAAAGACGAAGATCGACATGCGGTCCATGCTCTTTTCTCCCTCATGTGTAAAGCCTGTCAGGAAATTGATGAAAATTTCCAGCTCATTGTTCTAGACCATGCGCATATCGTCGAAGACTGGTTTGAGGAAGCCATCGTTGAGGAATGGAGAGGAGAAAATGCCCTTGTGCCAAACGATTGGTAGGATGCCGCGTGCCCCAAAGTCGAGAGCAATTTAACTCACATGTTCGGCACGGCAATCGTTGGTACTGAAGCTAAACCCGATCCTGCATCGCCTTGCCATGTTTGAAATGCACGAATGGGCCTTCGTCTTCCGGCGCGTGGCCTTCCTTCAACCGTCGTTCTACTTCCAGCAGGACCATCCGCGTTATGTTGGGTAGCTCGAGGTCCTGCGCGTCCTTGAGGGTGACCCAGTGGATGCCGAGCAATTCGCCGGAGCCTTCGGGGGCTTCGTGGACGTCGCCCTGGATGAGGTCGGCGTCGCCCATGAAGAAGCGGGCGTCGAACCGTCTGTTGCGATAGGGCGGGGTGATGGCGCGGGCGATCAGGTGCAGCGTGTCGAGGCGCGGGTTGACGTCGTATTTGAGGAACTCGGCCCAGTGCGGTGATTTGGTCTTGAGGGTCGGCGTGTCGGGCTCGCCGAGCACAAGACCGGTTTCTTCAAAGGTCTCGCGAATGGCGGCGAGCGCCAGGGCGCGGGCCTTTGTTTCTGTACAGCCTTTGGTGAGGCGTTTCATGACGGCGGGGTGAAGATCGTGGGGCGGGATAATGCGCCCGTCGCCGACATCGACCTTGCCGCCGGGGAAGACAAACTTGCCGGGCATGAACTTGTGGCCATCGGAGCGCTTGCCCATCAGGATCTTCGGCGTCTTCTGGTCGCGCCGGACGATGATCAGGGTGGCGGCGTCTTTGGGGCGAACCGCGCGGCCTTTGGAGCGAATTTCACTGCCCTTGATGTATTTGGGATCAAATGTGGTTTTCTCGCTCACGGGCGTGTTCCCCTATTTTAGGTTGGCCTTTACGGTCCTTATTGCGGCGGTGAACATCTGTGGCGTCAACCGGCCGGTATTGGTGTTGTAGCGGGAGCAGTGATAGCTGTCGACCAAAGTGACGCTCGGCAGGCCTTCCGCCGTGATGGAATGCACCGCATTGTGACCAAAGGGGTGGGCGGCGAGCCTGAGACCGTAGGTTCGCAGCAGCGTATCATGGGCGATCCGGCCAAGGGCGAGAATGACTTGCAGATTGGGCAGTGCGTTGAGGCGGGCTTTCAAAAACCCGCGACAATTGTTGATCTCGGCGCCGACGGGCTTGTTCTGCGGCGGGACGCAGCGCACGGAATTTGAGATCATGCAATCGACCAGCTCAAGGCCGTCATCGGGCCTGGCATCATAGGTGCCACTGGTAAAGCCGAGTTTTGCCAGGGTGGCATAAAGAAGATCGCCGGCATAGTCGCCGGTAAAGGGCCGGCCGGTCTTGTTGGCGCCCTGCAGGCCAGGCGCAAGGCCGAGGACGAGAAAGCGGGCACTGTCCGGACCGAAGGAGGGCACCGGGCCATTGAACCAGTCCGGATGTGCCGCCCTGTGTTCATCGAGAAATTCAACAAGCCGTGGACACAGATTGCATTCGTATGGGGGCTCGGGCGGAAAGGGCGTTTCGGAGGTCATCGGCGGTCTGGTATCCAGAGAGTGTTGGGGTTATGCGTTGGTATGCGGAGCATTATCATCATCGGCGTTGCGAGATATTTAGTCGCCGCCAATATCTGCGACAAGCTCGGCCAGTTCAATGAAGTGATCGGCCTGGCGACGCAGTTCGTCGGCGATCATCGGCGGCCTGGACTTGAGCGTCGAGACCACACTGACGCGCACGCCCTTGTACTGAACGGCTTCGACAAGCCGGCGAAAGTCACCATCGCCCGAGAACAGAACCATTTGATCTACATGGGCCGCCATCTCCATCATATCGACGGCGATCTCCACGTCCATATTACCCTTGATCTTGCGCTGCCCGTTTGCATCGGTGCTTTCCTTGGCCGGCTTCGTCACCAGGGTATAGCCATTGTAGTCGAGCCAATCGACCAGGGGGCGCAGGGGCGAATTTTCATGATCCTCGACCAGCGCCGTATAGTAGTAGGCCCGCAGCAATGACCCTTGTGTTTGGAAATGCTGAAGCAGCTTCTTATAGTCGATATCGACCTCAAGGCCTTTTACAGCGGCATGCAAATTTGCCCCGTCGATGAAGAGGGCGATCTTGTTCGGGTCTTTGGCGGGCATGGGCAACTTTCACAAAAGGGTTGGACGCAAAATCCTCGCGGCCTTATACAGCAGATGTAACATCAGATTTTCCGATCAGTGAGGTTTTTTAAAATGATTTTGATCGGATTGGGGGCAAACCTCGGGTTTGAAAACAGGTCACCGGTTCAGAATATGGAGCGTGTCCTTGAGCTCCTTGATAGCAACTCTTCGGTCAGCGTCGAGCAGATTTCCTCGTGGTATTGCACCGCCCCGGTCGGCAAAGTGGATCAGCCGGACTATTTTAACGGTGTCGCCACACTGACGACCCGCCTTGATCCGCTCGGTCTGATGCGCCTGCTGCTTGAAACAGAGCGGGGTTTTGGCCGAATCCGGGATGAGCGCTGGGGACCGCGGACCATGGATCTCGATTTGCTCGATTTTGACGGCAGGGTTCTCGATCTGGACGAGGACGGGGTGACGCTTCATTTGCCTCACCCCAGGCTGCATGAGCGGGCCTTTGTTCTTTATCCTCTGATGGACGTGGCGCCGGATTGGTGCCATCCGGTGACCGGGCGGAGCGCCGGGGTCTTGCTGGCCGATATCGGGCCGGATCAGGCGGTTCGAAAGGTTGCAAAAACGGGACAAAATGGGGGTTGAACCGGTGAGGTGCGCGTTGCGGGGTATGAGTGTCCCGATTTGGCGGTTCTGGCAGCGGAAAGCCTTGCTTTTGTGCGCTGCAACGATTACACAATCCAATCCCGTTTCCGGCAGAACTTGGCCGGGCGAGGCGGGTCCTGTTTGAAAGCATATGGAGCTGACATAAATGGCACGGGTTACCGTTGAGGATTGCGTCGAAAAAGTACCGAATCGTTTTGAACTGGTTTTGCTGGCGGCCCAAAGGTCTCGGGCGATTTCTGCAGGCGAGCCTGTGACAATTGAGCGGGACAACGACAAAAACCCTGTTGTTGCGCTGCGCGAAATTGCCGACGAAACCGTCGACCAGGATGAGCTGCGCGAAAATCTGATTGCCGGTATGCAAAAACACATTGAAGTCGATGAGCCCGAAGAGGACAATATGGCGTCCCTGATGGGTGAGAGATCGGCAGATGTGCCTGATGCAGTCTCGATGTCTGAAGCAGATCTGTTGCAGGCTTTGAGGACCGACGGCCCGGTGAAGGCGGACGAACCTGCGCCGACGGCGGAAGATGTTTTCGGAAAGTCTTCCGAAGAATAGAATGGCATGGAGTCCAGGCTCCGGCTAATGGATACGCGTGGCCTGGCAGATAACCCTTGTTCCGGCCCTTGTCCCGGCCTGGTTCTTAAAACGGGGCTCCCCCGACAGACGGCCGCGCTCTTTTGAAGTGGTAGCGGCCGATGATCCGGCAATATGAACTGGTAGATATGGTGCGGGCCTACGATCCCAATGTGGATGAGGGCCTGCTCAACCGCGCTTATGTGTTTTCCATGAAAGCCCACGGATCGCAGATGCGCCACTCGGGCGATTCCTATTTTTCCCACCCTCTTGAGGTCGCCGGTATTTTGACCGGTCTCAAGCTTGATTCCGTGACCATTGCGACAGGTCTGTTGCATGATACGGTCGAGGATACGACGGCCAGTCTTGGGGAAATTGAGAAAACCTTTGGCAGTGAAGTCGCCGCCATGGTCGACGGCGTTACCAAGCTGAGCCAATTGGAACTTTCCTCGGAAGAAACCAAGCAGGCCGAGAATTTCCGCAAGTTTATGATCGCCATGTCGCGGGATATTCGCGTGCTTCTGGTCAAGCTCGCGGACCGGCTGCACAATATGCGGACCCTGCATCACCATCCGAAGGAAGCCAGCCGTCGCCGGATCGCGCAGGAGACCATGGACCTTTATGCTCCTCTTGCCGGGCGTATCGGGATGCAGGACGTGCGCGACGAACTGGAAGACCTGTCCTTTGAAATGCTCCACCCCGAAGCGCGCGAGTCCATTCTGGCGCGCCTCAGTCTTGTCGCCGGCGAGAGCGACCAACTTATTGATGAAATTCAGGACGTCGTCACCCGTGTCTTACAAAGAGGCGGGCTGTCGGTAACGGTTTCAGGTCGACAAAAGCGACCCTATTCGACCTGGCGTAAACTGCAGACGAAGGAAATTTCCTTCGAACAACTCTCTGATATCGTGGGGTTTCGAGTTATCGTGAATGACGTTGAGGCCGGCTACCAGGCGCTCGTCATTCTGCACCGCAAATGGAAAACCGTGCCCGGTGGGTTCAAGGATTATATCTCAACACCGAAGGCAAACGGCTATCAGTCCATCCACACAACGATTATCGGTCCGAAGCAGCAACGGGTCGAGCTGCAAATTCGCACAAGGGAGATGCATGAGATTGCCGAATCCGGCATTGCGGCTCATTGGCTGTATAAAGAACGTCAAAAGGAACTCGGGTTGGAAGTGGACACTACCAGGCCGAAATCCAATCCCTACGAATCGTTGAGCCAGTTTGTGGAAATGCTGGAGCATGGTGACAATCCGCAAGAGTTTCTGGAGCACTCCAAACTTGAAATGTTCTCGGACCAGGTGTTCTGTTTTACGCCAAATGGTGATCTGATCAATTTGCCGGTCGGGGCCACGCCAATCGATTTTGCCTATGCTGTGCACACGGATGTCGGTGATAGTTGCGTCGGCGCCAAGGTGAGCGGTGTCAATGTTTCTCTTCATGCGGAGCTTCACAACGGCGATACGGTGGAAATTCTTCGCTCGGATGCTCAAACCCCGGATCCTGTCTGGGAAGGTGTCGTGGCGACCGGAAAGGCGCGTTCGGCCATTCGTCGTTCGGTGCGCGACGCTGAAAGAAGTGAATTTGTTCGCCTTGGCAGGGACATGGCGCTTCAAACCTTCGGCCGTGAAGGACAGGAGTTTACCGACAAGGGGCTGGAAATTGCGGCACAGCGGCTCAAACTTGAAGATTCCGAAGAGGTTCTTGCGCAGGTCGGTAGCGGGATTTTGACCGGCTATGACGTCCTGACAGCAGTTTTCCCGGGCCATTCGGTCAAGGCGCGACGGGCGCGACGATCCTTTCGTCTTCTCAATCGATCAGTGGAAGTCAGTCCCCGTGTGCCCATCAAAGGGCTGCGTCCGGGATTGGCCGTCCATCTGTCAAAATGTTGTTATCCTATACCAGGTGACCGGATCGTCGGCATTCGTGAGCCGGGAAAAGGGGTCAATGTCCATACAATCGATTGCGAGATCCTGAAACATCATCAGGATACCCAGGACGACTGGATTGATTTGTCATGGGACAAGGATGCCTCGGAGCATATGCGCATGATCGGGCGGATCCGCGCCTTTATGCAACACGAAGCCGGGTCACTTGGCGTTTTGTGTACGCGCATTGCTGATTTTGACGGCAATATTACAAACATCAAGATACAGGAACGCAAAAGCGATGTGCATGAAGTCATCGTGGATATTGAAGTTGATAACCTGGAGCACCTGACCCACATTATCGCAGCCTTGCGGGCCAATCCGCGGGTTCGTTCTGTGCGCCGGGTTCGTGGTGGCCAGGCGGCTGGCCTGATTTGAGATTAAGGAGAACATGACGTGGATCACGAAAGTGTCTTGAATGAGTTCCGGGCGGCTGATGCCCTTCTGGAGGGACATTTTGTTCTGTCATCGGGCAAACATTCTGACCGATATTTGCAATGCGCCCGGGTGATGATGGATGCGGAGCGGGCGGCGCGTTTGCTCGGTGCGCTGGCCAGCAAAGTCCGTGAGGAAATCGAGGGTCCAATCGATCTTGTCGTGTCTCCGGCGATGGGCGGCGTCATTGTTGGTTATGAACTGGCGCGGCAACTGGGCGTTCCGGCGATCTTTATGGAGCGGGTCGAAGGCGAATTTGCCTTGCGGCGCGGGTTTGAGATTGAAGACGGCGCGAAGATCCTGATGGTCGAGGATATTGTGACCACCGGTCTTTCCTCACGCGAGTGCATTGGCGCCATTCAGGACCACGGCGGCAATGTTGTCGGCGGGGCTTGCCTGATTGATCGTTCGAACGGCAAGGCGGACATCGGTGTTCCGCTGGTTCCTTTGATCCGGCTTGAAGTTCCGGTCTATGATCCGGATGAATTGCCGGAAAGTCTCAAGAGTATTCCGGCAGTAAAGCCGGGCAGCAGGGGTTTGAAGAGTTGAGCCTATGACAAAAGCTGTTTCCTATGCCGGTCCCTTGCGCCTTGGTGTGAACATTGACCATGTGGCGACCATTCGCAATGCGCGAGGCGGTGGCCACCCCGATCCGATCCTCGCTGCGCAAATTGCGGCGAACGCTGGTGCGGATGGTATTACGGCGCATTTGCGCGAGGATCGCAGGCATATCGCTGATGGCGATATTGATCGGCTGATGAGCGATGAGATCCACCTGCCGCTTAATCTGGAGATGGCGGCGACGGAAGAGATGCTTGAGATTGCGCTGCGCCACAAACCCCATGCGGTTTGTATTGTCCCGGAAAACAGGGAAGAAGTGACAACCGAGGGCGGTCTGGATGCGGCGGCGCATCACAACAAGCTGGCGTATTATGCTGACAAGATTGCAGCAGCCAACATTCGGCTGTCTCTCTTTATTGAACCATCCAGTGTTCAGTTTGCCGTTGCCAAATCCATGGGTGCGCAAGTCGTTGAGCTTCACACCGGGGCTTATTGCGAGGCGGTGATTGAGGGCGACGAAAAAAAGGTAGCGGACCATTTAAAGCGTTTGCAAGACGGTGCAGCAGAAGCTCATGCCATGGGGCTGGAGGTTCATGCCGGCCATGGATTGACCTACAACTGCGTCAAACCGATCGCGGCGATCCCGGAGGTGATGGAGCTCAATATCGGCCACTTCCTGATTGGCGAAGCGATTTTCATTGGTCTCGATGAGGCAATCAGGAAGATGCGTATTTTGATGGATGAGGCCCGAAAGAGTGAGTCAGGCAAATGATAATTGGTTTGGGCAATGACATCATTGATATACGCCGCATCGACAAGGCGCTGGAACGTTTTGGCGACCGATTTGTTCAGCGTATTTTTACGGATCTTGAACAAAAGAAGTCTGACAGGCGGCGCAATCGATCCGAATCCTACGCCAAGCGTTTTGCCGCCAAAGAGGCGACAGCGAAAGCCCTGGGAACAGGTTTTCGCAAGAGTGTTTACTGGCGTGATCTTGGTGTGATCAATCTGCCGTCCGGCAAACCAACAATGAAACTGACCGGCGGGGCGTTGGAGCGGCTTAAACAGATCACTCCCCCTGCGATGAAGCCGCAGATTTCTCTAACGATCACCGATGATTACCCAATGGCACAGGCGATTGTTATCATAATGGCTGTTCCGGAAGACATGGAGCTGCCCGAATGATACGTGGGGCAAGAGGCGGCATTTGGGATACCCAAAAGGGGATAGTTTGTGTGGAATGAGTTGAAGTTTTGGTTTCAGAGCCGTATTGGCCGGGGTTTCCCTGTTGAGCTTGAAGCGGCAAGCGTTTTGCTGACAACCTCTTTGAAGGGTTCAGAGGCTATCCGGCGCGATCTCAATATGGTGCTGGATCTCATCAATGCCTTGCGCAAGGCCGGTGATGGGGAGAAAGAGGCACTTGTCGAGAGGTACGGGCAAGTTCTTGCATCAATTGATGGCAATGCGGCAGCAGCAGCGAGCGACGGGAAGTCCCTCATTGACGGGTCAGATTACCATTGGACCTTGTCGGAGGGGGCAGGCGCCAACTGGCTGCGCAAGCTGGAGCATATTCCCCTGGTTGCCGGAAAATCCGGTCTCGATTTGCCAGTGGTTTCGGATCTCGACAACCGCGACGCCAATTGTGACGAGGCACAGCGCCGTGTTGCCGGAGCGATCAAGGCCGTGAACAAGGCTTCGACCGGATTTTCCTCACACCAAAAGGCTGTCGCCAAACGGCTTGCGAAATTTGCCGAAGATAGCCGACGTGAGGCTGCGGCGTTTCCTGACGAGGCGCGTGAGAGCCTGAGTGAGATTGCCCAAATTGTTGTCGTTGCCCTGTTGATAGCTCTGGTCTTCAGATCTTTCCTGTTTCAACCGTTTAACATCCCGTCTGGTAGTATGAAGTCTACCCTTCTGAAGGGGGATTATCTTTTTGTTTCAAAATATGCCTACGGATTCAGCCACAATAGTTTTCCTTTTAGCGTCAATTTCTTTGAGGGAAGAGTATTCAATCACGTGCCAAAGCGTGGTGATGTGATTGTTTTCAAGATGACCCGAGATGGTCGGACGGACTACATCAAGCGTCTCGTCGGCTTGCCGGGTGATAAGCTGCAAATGAAAAACGGGGTTCTCTATATTAATGACACTCCGGTTCGCAAGGAGATCGATGGAGACTATTGGTATAAGGATGATATCACCGGAGAAGAGTTCGCGGTGCCCAGGTATCGAGAGACACTTCCCAACGGAGTTGTCCATACAACTCTTGATATGACTGCGCTGGGCCGCAATGATAATACCAGTATCTATCGGGTCCCTGACGGGCATTATTTTTTCATGGGCGATAATCGGGACAACTCACAGGATAGCCGTGTTATTGGAGGCGGCGTTGGTTTTGTGCCGGAGGAAAACCTTGTCGGCCGGGCTGAGATCATTTTCTTCTCGGTCGACGGTTCTGCCAGGATCTGGCAAATATGGCGCTGGCCGACCGCCATACGTTACTCACGGATATTTAAGAGAATTGAATGACTGAGCGCACTTCAAAGAACCAGCGGGATATGTTCCAGGGCCGCATTGGCTACCGGTTTAAGGATATCCATCTGCTGGAGGAGGCTTTGACCCATTCGAGCGCCACACCTTCGGGTCACCCGCACAACGAACGTCTTGAGTTTTTGGGCGATCGGGTGCTTGGTCTTGTGATTGCCGATGAGCTCTTGAGGCGGCAGCCGGAGGCGGAGGAAGGAAGCCTTGCGCGAGCCCTCAATGCCCTTGTTCGCAAGGAGGCCTGTGTGGTCGTTGCTCAGCAGATGGACCTTGGCGCCATGCTTGTGATGGATACAGCAGAAGATCGCGCCGGCGGGCGGAAGAAAAAGAGCCTTCTGGGTGATGCGTGCGAGGCGTTGATTGCGGGAATATACCTGGATGGCGGGTTCGAGGCCGCTCGGACTTTTATTCTGGATAAGTGGTCGAGTCAGATTGAGAGCGTCGGTGACGTGCGCCCCGATGCCAAGACCGCGCTTCAGGAATGGGCGCATGCGGCGTTGACGGTGACGCCTGACTATGAGACCACCGCTCGGGATGGTCCGGATCACGCGCCGACGTTTACGGTTGAGGTCAAGGCGGGCACACTTGCCCCGACCACGGGCGCAGGTCCGTCAAAGAGAGATGCAGAACAAAATGCGGCGGAAGCGATGCTGCGCCGGGAAGGTATTTGGCCATGATGGAAGGTGAGAAGATTTTGACACGTTGCGGATTTGTTGCCGTTATTGGCGCGCCGAATGCAGGTAAGTCGACGCTTGTGAATGCGATTGTCGGTGCGAAAGTTGCCATCGTGACCCACAAGGTGCAAACCACGAGAACGCGGCTCAGGGGCATCGCGCTCGAAGGTGCGGCACAAATTATTCTGGTTGATACGCCGGGTATTTTCGAACCTAAACGCAAACTCGACAGGGCAATGGTTGATGCTGCCTGGAGCGGGGCTCAGGATGCAGACCTGGTTGCCCTTGTGGTGGATGTTGAAGCGTGGCGAGACCGTGACAAGGGCGGTGCGGCCAGGCGTGCAGCGGAGGACACCGACCGGATTTTACTGGGTTTGCAACGCTCGAAGCGCAAGGCGGTCCTCGTCCTCAACAAGATTGATATCCTGCGTCATGAAGAGCTGCTTGCGATTTCATCCTCGCTCAACGAGATCTTGTCCTTTGAGGAAACATTCCTGATTTCAGCGGAAAAGGGAAAAGGCGTCAAGGATCTGACGCTATGGTTTGCGGACCACTTGCCTGAAAGCCCCTGGCTGTATCCGGAAGATCAGATCGCGGACGCACCGCTTCGCACGCTGGCAGCTGAAATTACGCGGGAAAAACTCATTCTGCGCCTGCATCAGGAATTGCCCTATGCGATCACAGTGGAAACAGAGACCTGGGAGGAAAAATCCGATGGTTCCGCCCGCGTGGAGCAGGTGATCTTCGTTGAGAGAGATGGCCAAAAGGCGATTGTGCTTGGTCATCAGGGCAGTACTATCAAGGATATTGGCGCGAAAGCTCGCAAGGAGATGGCCGAGAGCTTTGGCTTCCCGGTGCATCTCTTCCTGTTTGTCAAAGTGCGCGAAAAGTGGGCCGAGGATCCGGAGCGCTATCGTGAGCTTGGTCTTGATTACCCCAAGTCATGATTGCACGGCATACCAAAAACGTGGGCTAGCCAATGGACTGGACTGACGACGCTATTGTTCTCTCGCTTCGTCGGCACGGCGAAAGCGCCGCTATTGCAGAGCTTCTGACGCGCGAGCACGGACGACATATGGGGCTGGTGCGCGGGAGTTCCCGGCGACATGGTGCAACGCTGCAGCCAGGTTCAACGGTTCGGGCAACCTGGCGGGCCAGGCTGGAAGATCATTTGGGGACCTGGACAATCGAACCGGCGAAATCCCGTGCGGGCATCCTGCTTGGCGAGGCCGCCGCATTGGCTGGTTTGACCTCAGCCTGCGCGGTAACAAGTCTCTCTTTGCCTGAGCGAGAAAACCATCGCCCGCTTTATGATGCCCTTGAGGTTCTGGCCGATGCCTTCGAGGCGGTGGAGGTCTGGCCGGCGCTTTATGTCAGGTGGGAACTTGGTTTGTTGGCCGAGCTTGGCTTTGGCCTTGAGCTTGAAGCGTGCGCGGTGACGGGGGTGAGCCAAGATCTTACCCATGTGAGCCCGCGAACCGGCCGCGCCGTTTGCCAGGCAGAGGCGGCCCCTTACAAGGGCAGGCTCCTCGCCTTGCCCGGCTTTCTCAGGGGGCAGGCGGCCCGGGGGCCGACCGATGAGCGTGCGGGAGACATGAACCCTCACGATGTTCTGGACGGGTTGGTCCTGACCGGCCATTTCCTTGAGACGCGGGTGTGGCGGCCGCACGGCAAGGTGGAGCCTGAAGCGCGCCAGAGACTGGCCAGGCGGCTTGAAAAGCTCGCGCAGACGGGAAGAATCATTGAATAGAGTAGCCCGTTGGCCCATAAGTCCGGGATGTTATATGCGGCTGGTTTGTAAACAGGAAGTGAGTTGAGAGTGTCATGAGTGCACCCGATAAAATTGACGGGATTCAGCCGGAGCCTTTAGCGCGTGCGCTGGGCGAGCGGTACCTTGCCTATGCACTGGCAACGATTATGAACCGGGCCTTGCCTGATGTGCGCGACGGTCTGAAGCCTGTTCACCGACGGCTGCTTTACGCGATGCAACAGTTGAAACTTGATCCAGGCTCCGGGTTCAAAAAGTCGGCTCGGGTGGTCGGCGACGTGATTGGCCGATTTCATCCGCATGGTGATCAATCGATCTATGACGCGCTTGTGCGCCTTGCGCAGGATTTCACCCAGCGCTACCCCCTGATCGATGGACAGGGGAACTTCGGCAACATTGACGGCGACAATGCCGCGGCCATGCGGTATACCGAAAGCCGTCTTACCGATGTTGGCATGGCACTGCTTGCCGGTATTGATGAAGACACAGTCGACTTTCGTCTGACCTATGACGATGTGGACGAGGAACCGGTTGTTCTGCCAGGCGGCTTTCCAAATCTGCTGGCCAATGGTTCTTCGGGGATCGCGGTTGGCATGGCGACCAGTATTCCACCGCACAATGCAGGCGAACTCTGCGATGCATTGCTGCATCTTATCAAGACGCCGGGCGCGGGCATCGAAAAGCTTATGAGCTTCATTCCCGGCCCTGATTTTCCCACCGGCGGCATTATCGTTGACTACTATGAAACCATTCTGGAAGCTTATAAGACGGGACGCGGTGGCTTTCGTGTTCGTTCGAACTGGCACAAGGAAGACGGCAAACGTGGCACCTATGTCATTGTCGTGACCGAGATCCCGTATCAGATCCAAAAATCCAGACTGATTGAGAAAATTGCGGAGCTTGTGCAGAACAAGAGATTGCCTCTGCTGACGGATGTGCGTGACGAATCTGCCGAAGACATTCGCCTGGTTCTTGAACCAAAGAGCGGCAAGGTTGATCCGGATGTGCTGATGGAAAGCCTCTTCAAGCTTTCTGATCTTGAGACACGGGTTCCGCTTAACATGAATGTGCTCGATGCCGATCAGACGCCCCGGGTCATGAACCTCGCGGAAGTCTTGCTATCATTTTTGACGCATCGGCGCGATGTGCTGCTCAGACGAACAAGATTTCGGCTCGACAAGATTGAAAAGCGGCTTGAAATCCTTGGCGGCTATCTGATTGCCTATCTCAATCTGGATGAGGTGATCCGGATCATCCGCTTTGAAGATCACCCGAAGCAGAAGTTGATCTCGACTTTTGAGCTCACCGAGGTTCAGGCTGAAGCCATTCTCAATATGCGTTTGCGCTCCTTGCGCAAGCTTGAGGAAATGGAGATCAAGACCGAGGACAAGGCACTGCGCAAGGAGCGCACTGAACTCAGGAAACTCCTGAAGGACGAGGGCGCGCAGAACATGATCCTGACGTCCGAGATCAAGGACATCAAGGCGCGCTTTGGTCAAAAGACGAAGCTTGGCGCGCGCCGAACGGACTTCGCCGAGGCGCCGGAGTTCGAGGTTGATGTTCTTGAAGCGATGATCGAGAAGGAGCCTATTACCATCCTTTGTTCGGAAAAGGGCTGGATCCGTACCATGAAGGGGCATGCGGATGGTGGAGCGGATATCAAATATAAGGACGGGGACCGCGAGAAGTTTGTTATTCATGCGGAAACCACCGACAAACTGGTGCTCTTTGGAACCAATGGGAAGTTCTATACCGTCGCCGCTGACAAGCTGCCGGGCGGGCGGGGACATGGTGAACCGGTGCGGCTGGTCGTTGACCTTGGAAATGATCAGGACGTCGTGAACCTGTTTGTGCATGATCCGGAGCGCAGGCTTCTGGTTGCTGCGTCATCCGGGCACGGCTTTATCATCAATGAGGCTGATGTTGTCGCCTCGACCCGTGGGGGGAGGCAGGTTCTGAATGTTTCCGGAGCCGCTGAGGCGCAGGCCTGTGTTGTCGTGGCCGGTGATACGGTTGCGGTGATCGGTGATAATCGCAAGCTGCTACTGTTTCCGTTAGACCAATTGCCGGCGATGGCGCGTGGGCGCGGTGTTAAACTGCAACGCTACAAGGACGGCGGTCTGGCTGATGTGACGACGTTCAAGTATAAGGATGGTCTTGGGGTGCCTGAGGGATCAGGCCGCATACGGACCTTTACGGATCTCAAGGATTGGCGCGGCGAACGTGCTCAGGCTGGCCGACTTCCGCCCAAGGGGTTCCCGCGGCGCAACAAACTCAATTAGTGCAGGTTATGAGATAGAGGTCCGCTGATCAGGATGCGAGGTTGTCTTGATCGCTGCGAATCTAGTGTTCGAGGCCGTCCTGCTTTTCCTGCATGACGCGAGCGAGCTCCGCTTCGAGATCGATCAGGGAGTAAGGCTTGGTTATATATCCATTCAATTCAGTGTTATGATACTTTTTCTGATTCAGGTTCATGGCATCGGCGGTCAATGCAATAATAGGTACATTGCCGGGTCGCTTTGACTGTGAGCGGATTTGGCGGGTCGCTTCGGGGCCATCCATCACCGGCATCTGCATATCCATCAGAATCACATCATAGTGCGTGTCAGAGGGTGAATTGATGTACGCGTTGAGAGCTTCCTTGCCGTTTTCGGCGAATTCGAATGTGTGCCCGAGGCGTTCGAGGAATTTTGATGCGAGCAATTGATTGACCTTGTTGTCCTCCGCTACCAGAATATGAAGGGGGGCAGTTTCACTGTCGGTCCCGACTGCATGAGGCGCAACATCATTGGCAGGTTCTACAACCTCACATGTAATTCGGATGCGGAACGTGCTGCCCTCTCCGTAGACGCTGGTTGCGTCGATAACACCGTTCATCAGTGTTGTCAGTTCCCTGCAGATTGATAATCCCAAACCGGTTCCCTGGTGTTTCCGGGTTGATGAACTGTCGTCCTGTTCAAATCGTTCGAAGAGTCGCGACAGGTCTTTCTTATGGATGCCGATTCCGGTATCCCTGACGGATATTTCAAGGTCGAGTCGATTGTCCATATTCTGCCCGACGTTTAATTGGAGCGAGACTTCACCCTCGTCGGTGAACTTTGCAGCATTGCCAACGAGGTTGATCAGAATCTGACGCAGTCTCTGGATGTCGGACTTGATCCAGATAGGATCTTCGCCGGGAAAATCGGTGGTGAAGGCAATGCCCTTTTGCTCCACGCTGGTGCGCAAAAGATCTTGAATATCCTCAACAAACTCACGCAGTTCAAAGGAGGTGTATTCCAGTTCTGTGCGACCGGCCTCAAGGCGGGCCAGATCGAGAATATCATTGATGATCGCAAGCACTGAGTCAGACGCATTGCGGGCGACTTTAAGGTATCGCTTTTCGTCTTCGCTGGAGTGTGAAGTGTCAATGAGCTCGAGCATGCCTTTGATCGCTGTCAGGGGTGTGCGGACCTCGTGGCTCATATTCGCCAGAAACTCCGACTTTGATTGATTGGCAGTTTCGGCGAGGTCCCTGGCCTCGGACAACTCTGTTTCCCTTTGAATTTGTTCAGTCAGATCCAGGAGCGCGACCGCAAAATACATTTTCTCGGCAATAACCAGTTTTGAGACCGAGGCCGCCGCCGGGAACGTTGACCCGTCTTTTCTGCGACCTTTGATGGGAGATCTGGCATCCATCCTGAGTGTTGTCATATCGGGTTTGGCAAAGCTCGCCAATCTCTCGCCATGATTGGGGCGATGCTTCTCCGGGATCAAAATATCGACGGATTTTCCGAGGACTTCAGTTTGGGAGTACCCGAAGACCTTTGTTGCAGCCTGGTTAAACTCGGTAATGATCCCATCTTCTGTCGTCGTTAAAAGGGCGCTTGGAGAAATACGCAGGATTTCAGTTACCCTGTGCTCTGACCTTCGCAGTGCAGTTCTTGCCTCCAGGTTTCGCTTTGCTTGCCCTCTGGCCTGGCGGGTGGCAATGATGATACCCACCATGCCAAGCAGCCAGCCCAGAGAATGGGTTGCCGCGAGGAACCTGAATGTCTTGGTGTTTTCAACTAAAAAGGATGTGGTCGGAAGGGAAAGTACGATGCCCCCGCGAAAGTCTCCCGTCTGGAATCCGAGTATCCCGTGACATTTGTCACAGCCTTCATCCATGTAAAGAGGTTTCATTATTCGGATATAAGGTTCGCCATCAATGCTGGCCTGGTCAATAATGACTTTCTCACCTGATTTCAGTTTAAGCAGCGCCTCACGTTCCCATGCATCCGGGGCGTTTGCCGGATTCAGTAATTCGATCCCGGTGACTTTTCCTTTTATGCCATAGAGCTTTTCGTATTCTGCCATGATCTGCCGGGCCATATAGTCAGGGTTCATTAGTGTCAGTTCTTTACCTGACGGTGTCGTAATATCCCGTTCAGGGATGTGGGCAAGATATGGATTGGGGGGAGTGTTTTGCGAGACTGGAACATAGGTGCCGCCATGCCTGGTGTTCCAGTTGCGAAATGCCTGATCAATGTTGAAGTTGGCTTCGGCCTCGTTGTGAAGAGTCTCAGTGTGGTGAGTAACTAAAAACCGGTAGCTTGTGGCGAACGAGGCAATCGTCAGAACCGTCCACAGGAAGGCTGCCGCCACTGCGTAGCGCGAGACGAGCGTCAGCGTATTGGACCTTTCGGTGTTGAAAATCATGCGACCCGGTCACTCTTTGGCCATTTTGCCCGTATGGCATTGGCAGACAGCGTATATTAGGAGCAAATTGTAAATGAAGATGAAAGGGCGGCTTTTTACCTCCTATAAGAGTGTTAGATTGAATTGGCGTCTCATGATGGAGGCGAAACCCGCTTGCTACCCAAAGATGGTTTCCGGTAACCAGGTGGCCAGTTCAGGGAACAAGGCAATCAGGCCCAGTGCCAGAATTTGTATTATGACGAAGGGAATGGCACCACGATAGATATCGCTGGTCCTGACCTCCGGCGGCGCGACGCCGCGAAGATAGAACAGGGCAAAGCCGAAAGGCGGCGTGAGAAAACTCGTCTGCAGGTTGATCGCCATCATGACACCCAGCCAGACCGGGTCCATGCCCATCATGAGAAGCGTCGGCGCGACGATCGGCACGACGACAAAGGTGATCTCGATAAAGTCGAGAAAGAATCCAAGAACAAACATAATCGCCATGACAGCAAGCATGGCGCCAAACATGCCGCCGGGTATCGTATTCAGAAGCTCGTGAACTGTTTCATCGCCGCCAAGGCCTCTGAACACCAGGGAAAAGAGCGCTGCACCAATGAGGATGACAAAGACCATGGAGGTGATTTGCGCTGTGGAGCGGACCACTTCATGCAACACTTTTCCGCGCCAGGTTCGCGCCAGGGAAACCAGTATGCCTGCCCCGACAAGGCCGCAAAGCCCCATGGCAATCAATATCCCGATGTGTTCGATAAATGTATTCGATACCCGGCCAAGGCGCAGATCGATTGTGGCCGTCAGGATCATCAGGACAATGAAGGCCAGGGGCGACATTACGATGAAGATTTGAGCGATCCGGGCTTGTCCTTCCTCTATGGCACGGTAGCCGGCAAGCAATGTAGCGCCAATGGCGCCGATGGCGGCCGCTTCGGTCGGGGTTGCAATGCCGCCGAGGATTGATCCCAGAACGGCGACCATCAGCGCAAGAGGGGGCAACAGCGCGCGAATGGCTTCCTTGAACAGCGCCCGTTGATCGCCAATCTCTTCTTTGGTAAAGGCCGGTGCCGCCGATGGCCGTATGATTGCGATAGCGATGATGTAGGCCATGTAGAGACCGACCAGCATAAGTCCGGGCAGCAGTGCGCCGGCAAAAATGTCGCCGACCGACATTGTGTCGGGTGACAGGATACCTTGTGTCAGTTGGGCTTTCTGATAAGCGCTGGAAATGACATCGCCGAGCAGGATGAGCACGATGGAGGGCGGAATGATCTGACCGAGGGTTCCTGCGGCGGCTATGATACCAGTTGCAAGTGGCACATCGTAATTACGCTTCAGCATGGTGGGGAGCGACAAAAGCCCCATGGTCACGACTGTTGCGCCGACAATGCCGGTGGAGGCTGCAAGCAGAGCGCCGACGATGCAGACGGAAATACCGAGGCCGCCGCGCAGGGTGCCGAAGAGTTTACCCATGATATCAAGTAATTCCTCGGCGACCTTTGAGCGCTCCAACATGACGCCCATGAAGACAAAAAGCGGCACGGCAAGGAGCACTTCATTGGTCATGGTGCCGAATATTCGTTGTGGCAGGGCAGTGACGAAATTGATCTGGAAAACCCCAAGGCTGAGTCCGAGGAGGGCGAAGACCAGGGCGCTACCGGCCAGGGTAAAGGCCACAGGATATCCTGACATCAACAGAACGCAGGTGAATACAAAGAGCAGGAGGTCGAGATGTTCAATCATGCTCGGCCCCTTCGAAGTTTGCCAGGGGAACGGTCATTGCAGCCTCGTGCTCGATCTCTTTTTCAAATCCGGTGAGAAAGGCGGCGCGGTGGATGGCAACAGACAGGCCTTGCAGGATCATCATCCAGGCAAAAACAGGAATAATGCTCTTGAGGAGATATACCGCCTGAATACCGCTCGTTTCCCTCGATCCTTCGTGAACGCCCCATGAAAGTTCAATATAGGGAAGGGCGGTATCGACAATGAGGAACATGACAGGGAAGAGCAGGAAGTAGGTTCCCAGGAAGTCGATCAACGCTTTGCGCGTCTCTGAGGCTCCTCGATAAAAAATATCGACGCGCACATGGCCATCGACCCAGAGAGTGTAGGAGGCGGCGAGCATGAAAAGCAGCCCGTGCATGTAGGTGATGGACTCCTGAACCCAGATAAAGCTCAGCCCAAAGATATACCGTAAAAGGACGGCTGTGGTCATGGTCAGAACCATGAACAGAGAGAGCCAGGCGATGACATGTCCTGCCTGTTTGGCAAACCCGTCCAGAAGTCCGGCGAGCGGAACAAGGTAGCCTGTCAGTAGCTTTGCGGCTGTTGGCGCGACGGCCGCCGTGGCAAGCAGAAGGACGGGGAGAACCATGTGGAAATAGAGCACGATATCAAGGATTGCCAGTAATCCGTGGACTGTTTCGTTCATAGTGAATTTCCCGGTTCCCACTTGCGTGAATGCACTCTAGTAAGTGAAGCCGAGCCGGCGGGCGGCAAGGTAAGGTTCATCATTGATGGCAGACAGCTCCATGCCTTGCATCCGTGCTTTGAGAAATGCAGCCAGAATTCTTTCGGACAGCTCGTCGCCCGTGCCGGCTTCACGCACGACGAGGCCCGAGACCCTGCCGATCTCGGTCAAGATCTCATCCGAGAACACGCGCATCTGTACGCCGTGTTTGCTGATGAGCGCGCGCAGGGCATTCGTGTTAAAAGCGTTGAACTCGGCTGCTGAAAATTCGTTCTCCGCAAGGCAGGCTTGTTGAATGATGGCTTTGTGTGATGGCGGCAGGCTTTCCCAGACATCGAGGTTCAGGCCAAGGGCGAGTTGCGCGCCTGGTTCGTGAAAGCCCGGGTAATAGTAGAATTTTGCAATCTTGTAGAAGCCAAAAGCCAGATCATTCCAGGGGCCGACCCATTCCGTGGCATCAATGGCACCGGACTGAAGCGCGGGAAAGATCTCACCGCCGGGCAGAGCAACCGCAGAGGCGCCAAGGCGCCGGATAACTTCGCCGCCGAGACCGGGCATGCGCATCTTGAGGCCCTTCAGGTCGTCAAGAGAGTTGATCTCCTTATTGAACCAGCCGCCCATCTGATTGCCGGTGTTACCAGCGACAAAGGCCTTGATCCTGAATTTTGCGGATAGCTCATCCCAAAGCTGCTGCCCGCCATTGTGGTGGATCCAGGCCTGGATTTCCCGAGCCGTCATACCAAAAGGAACTGATGTAAAGAAATTGAAGGCTTTGGATTTGCCCTGCCAATAATATTCCGCACCATGATACATATCGGCGGCGCCGGTGGAGACGGCATCAAAAGCTTCAAAAGCGCCGACCAGTTCACCTGCAGCGTAGACCTTGATGTCGAGCGCTCCGTCGGTCATTTCAGTGATGCGGGCCGCGATCCGTTCCGGCGACATGCCGAGCCCGGGAAAGTTCTTTGGCCAGGTTGTGACCAGTTTCAAGTGTCTTTTGCCGCTGATAATCGCCGGGGAGGCGATCCCGTCAGTCTTCGGGGAGACACTGTCGCCGCTTCCCGATCTGATTTTTGAACGGGTTACCGCCAGGGTTCCGAGCGCGGCTGTTGCAGCCCCGGCTGTGGCAATCAGTCCTGCGCCGGACAAGAGTTTGCGGCGATCCATCGTGAACCCTCTGAGCTGTCAAAGTGAGAAGAAAGTGCGAAGCCCTATCTTTACTCGAATTCGGAAAAAGGCAACCACTTGCCTGATTTGAGGACCTCCAGTGGCTGGAAACGGCTCTTGTAGTCCATTTTGTTGCAGCCCTTGATCCAGTAACCCAGATAGACGTAGGGCAATCCACGCTTTCGCGCCTGGTTGATGTGGTCGAGTATCATATAGCTGCCGAGGCTTCGGTCCTGGTCGCCTGTTTCAAAGAAGCTGTAGACCATGGATAGGCCATCTTCGAGCACATCGGTGAGAACGGTGCCTACGAGGTGGCGGGGGGCCGCGCTCAGTCTGGCCCCGATCCGGTATTCAACAATTTGGGTATTAACTGTGGTTTCCTCGACCATGCCGGCATAGTCGTGGACTGACATGTCGGCCATGCCGCCGTCTGCATGGCGTGCATCAAGATAGGGTCGCAGGATTGAATATTGCTCGCTGGTGGCCTGTGGACCGGTGAACTCGGCGTGCAGATCACGGTTTCGTGCCATGATTCGCCGGAGGCTCTTCGATGGTTCAAATTTGTCGACCACGATCCGAGCCGAGACACAGGCCGAACATTCCTCGCAGGCGGGTTTGTAGGCGATGGCCTGGGATCGACGGAAGCCGTCATGGACCAGTTGATTGTGAAGCTGATCGGAAAGAGGTCCGGCAAGCGACGTAAAGACTTTTCGCTCCATCTTGCCTTCGACATAGGGGCAAGGCGAGGGAGCCGTGATGTAAAACTGAGGTATGTATTTCGAGGACTGGTCTGTCATTCTCTCTCGATCCGTTGTCGCAACCCGCGCCCGCTAACCAATTGATCATTGGCCTAGCTTATACCGAAATACCACGGCGCAAACAGGCTAAAGATTAGCCACAGAATGATTATCAGGGGTGTTCCGGCTTTGACATAGTCACCAAACTTGTAGTGGCCGGGCCCCATGACCAGCAAATTGGTCTGATAGGCCATCGGGGTCGCGAAGGAACAATTGGCAGCAAATATCACGGCAAATATGAAAGCGCGCGGATCAACGCCTGTTTCGGTTGCAATGGTCGCGGCAATCGGAGTGAAGAGGACTGCTGTAGCATTGTTCGACAGAACATTGGTGAGCAAGGCAACCATCAGAAAAAAGGCCGACAGCAGCACCTGTGTTGAATAGCCAGAAAATAATTCGACCAGATTGTGCGCCAGATACATGGCTCCGCCGGTTACCTGAAGCGCTGTTCCCATCGCAAGGGCCGCCCCGACGAGAAGGTATATGCGCCGGTCAAAGGCCCGCGCTGCCTGACGAATGTTAAGACAGCCGCCGGCGACCATGGCGAAGGCCCCGGCCATGGCCGACACGACAATTGGTAAGAGTCCGGTTGCTGCCGCGAGGATGGCAATGCTGAAAATCAGGCGCGCCTTGAAGGCATTTGTAATATTCGGCAATTCCTCGGATGACCACTCAAGGGGGAGAATATCTCTGTTGGCGCGAAGTCCCTGTGTATTCTTTTGTGTTCCAAAAATGAGCAGAACGTCACCGGCCTCAAGGCGAATTTCGTTCATGCGAACGCGGATCATGCGGCTGCGCCTCTGAATGCCCAGGACGATGCAGCCGGTTTGGTAGCGAAATCCGATTTGCTGAATATTTCTGCCAATCATGCGTGAGCCGGGCGCTATGACTGCCTCAATCATCGTCAGGGCCTGGCCGCCGCGCCGGCTCGGGTCTTCCTGATGATCAATCATGCCACTGAGGAATTTTGGCTGCGAGGAGATGACCTCACTGAGAGTCTTACGTGTTGCCGCGACAATGACTGCGTCTCCGCGCTGCAATTCAATGCTCTCAAAGGGGGGCAGGATGGCATTTTCACCGCGTTGAACCATGCGGACGGTCATGTTCTTTAAATCCGGAAAGAGCCCGGCCACAGCTTTCTTTCCAATGAGCGGATGGCCGAAAGATAGATCGATCTGGGCGATATACTGCCTGCCCGCCTGCCCGCCCATTTCGCCAGACAGGCTTTCGCGCGCGGGAAGCGTGCGTGGCAAAACGAGGGCGATGTAAACAAAACCGACACTGGCAAGGACCAGTCCGGGAACAGTCAGATCGAAGAAACCTATTTCCACGGCAGCGCGCCCGGCGACACTTGCCGCGCTCGCCGCCGCAGTCTCTGCGACCAGCAAGTTTGTTGATGAGCCGATAAGCGTCGTCATGCCGCCAAGGACGCAGACAAAACTCAAGGGGATCATCACCTTGCTGACCGCCATGTCCGAGCGCGTGGCGACAGCGCTCATGATCGGAATAAACATGACGGCGACGGGCGTGTTATTCAGAAAGGCGGAAATGATCCCTGCGATCAACAGAACGAAGACAATGGTGAGACGCGGTCGTCCTCTGAACATTATGGCAAGACGTTGCGCGGGCGCTTCAAGGGCCCCGGCCTGATACATGCCCTGGCCGATGATCAGAAGGGCGATAATGGCCATTAACGCTTCGTTGGCGAAGCCCTCCAGCAGACGGCCGGCATCCAGAAGGTTTTGCCCGGTCATGGGGTCGGTTACCGGGAATATCTGAAACAGCAACATCAGCGTGCCGATAACACCGGCTGAGACCATTTCGAGCGGCCAGCGATCGGCGCTGTAAATCAGAACGGCGCAGAAAATCACCGCAAAGGTCAGCCACATTTGCAGTTCTGTCACGACGATACCGTCCATGGAGTTCTGTACCTGTCTGGTTTAATGCCAGGAGATCCGGAGTGCCGGTTTGGCTTCCTGCGCAAAATAGCGACTTTTTTCGGAGAAGGGGAGTTTTTTGCGGATGCGTGCGTTGGCGGGCGCGGATTAGAGCATTTTCACGGGTGCTTGGCCAGTCGCAGATTGGCGTCTGTTCAGTTGTGCACGAGCCCGGCTCTGCACTCTTGCAGACTTCGCATAGGGCATTAGACTGGCATTGTGCGGCGATGTATGTGAGCGTCGCCGTCGCACTCGAAAGGGGTGTCGGACCTTTGGGTCAAATTGTGAAATGTGAGAGGAATTGTGCCGGTGGATGGTTTGGAGAAGACGATTGTCGAAAGTCTTGAGCGTGTTGCGGAAACGGCAGGAGACCCTACACCGGCCGTTTACGAGCGTCTCTTCGAACGACATCCGGAAATGCAGCCACTGTTTATTCTTGACCGGAACGGTAGTGCGCGGGGGCATATGTTGTCGGAAGCCCTCGACTGTGTTCTGGATTTTTGTACGGGCGACAAATACGCCTCGAATTTCATCGAGAGCGAACAGATGAACCACGACGGGCTTGGCGTGCCGCCGGACATCTTCAGCACCTTCCTTGCAATCGTGGTTGAAGTTTTCAAAGAGTTGCTGGGCACTGACTGGACGGCCGAAATGGATACTGCCTGGAAAGACGTCCTGAAAGGGCTTGAGGTAGCACCACCGTCCGCTGGCTGATCAGTTCCTACGGCCTGTGTTGCGGCGGCATAACGGGCGCCTCGCGCAACAGGACGACCGAAATCCGACGATTGGCAGAGGCAAGCGGGTCATCGGGAAACAGAGGTTCGGACCCAGCCTTGCCGGAAACCATATAGACCCGGTCTCCATCGACGCCCTCGTCCATAAGAATGCGGCGGGTTGCGTTGGCGCGACCTGCCGAGAGTTCCCAATTAGAATAGCCGTCGCGGCCGTAGAAGGTGGCCGAGTCTGTATGCCCGCTAATGGTGATGCGATTGGGCAGCTGATCAATGATGATTGCCAAAGCCTTGATGAGATGCAGTGTTCTGCTGTAGGGCTCGACGCTTCCCGGGGCAAACATCGGGCGGCCTTCCTGATCGACAATCTGAATGCGCAATCCCTCGGGGGTCTGGTCAATGAGGATGTGCTTTGAGAGCTCGGCCAGTTCCGGCATATCTTTCATGGCCTGACGCAGGCTTTCCTCTGCCTGGTTAAACATTTTCGCATCATATTCGGTGGTTGATTGTTCAAGAGAGGCTTGCGATTCCTCGCCGGTACTTTTGGCTTTGGCCTCTTGTGCATCCTCGGATGCACTGACATCGGTGGCGGGGTGTTCCTGAGTAGCTTCGGCGGCAACGTTGGCCTGGCCATCGGCGCGTGCGCCGTCATCGGAGAAGGCAGTGCCGCCCAGCATACCACCGGATCCGCTTTGAGATTTACTGACACTGGCCGGAGCAAAGTAATCTGCGATGCCGCGCTTTTGCTCTGGGCTGGTCATGTTGAGAAGCCACATGAGCAGGAAGAAGGCCATCATCGCGGTTACAAAATCGGCATAGGCGACTTTCCACGCGCCGCCGTGAGCTGCGGCTTCCTGCTTTTTGATTTTTTTAACAATAATTGGCCGAAGTTCGTCAGACACGATATATTCCTGAAAGTTTTCTACGAAAGGGCCCATTTCGGGCTCTTTTTGGTATTGCAGGGTTGATTTTCGCGGATCAGCGTTAATATGGAGTTAGGCCGCTTGGACGCTAAAATTAACCTCAAGGATAGTGCGGGTTTTTCGGCCCGGTCGTTTCGTGATGCGCTGGGGTGCTTCGCGACGGGCGTTGTCGTCGTGACCACCCATCCGGACGGCTACAAGCCGATCGGTCTGACGGTGAACTCGTTCGCTTCGGTATCTCTTGATCCGCCACTGGTGCTGTGGAGCCTTGATCGGGGCGCCGATACACAAGGACCATTTCTTGCCAGCGATCACTTTGCCATTAATGTCCTGCGCGCCGATCAAGAGGCGCTTTCTGTCCGGCTATCGACCCGCGGCAGTCACGGCTTGCACGACGATGAATATGAGACCTGGGAGACCGGCGCGCCGATCCTGACGAACACACTGGCCCAGTTCGATTGCGAGGTTCAGGAACGCATTGATGGCGGTGATCACGTCATATTTCTGGGGCGGGTCAAGCGTATGGCCTCGCGAGAAGGCGAGCCGCTCGTGTTCGCGCGGGGCAAATATCGGGAGCTTAAAAGTTGACGCCTGATCCTTCTGCAGAACAAGCCGCGCCCGGACTTTCTTTCAAGGCCTTTATACTTTTTCTGAAAGGTCTTCATTGGGTGCTCGTCGGCTTTGCGCTGGTCGGATGGTTGGCAACGAGCGAGCCCTGGCTGCTGGTCTATCTGATCTATGTGCCGCTCATGGTGATCCACTGGAGCTTCAACGAAAACTCCTGCATCGTGAGCAATTTCGAGACGTATCTGTTGACCGGAAAATGGCGCAACGAACACAATCCCGAAGAGGGCGCTTTTGTGCGTACCGCTCTCGTGCGCGTGTTCGGCCGGGCTCCGCCGGAGAAAGCCTTTGATATTTTCATCCGGGTATTGATGATCGCGACCTGGAGTGCCGCCTTCTTTAAATGGCGCGGGATGTAGACTTGCAGATCAGGAGAAAGATATGAGTGTGAAAGTTGGCTTTGTTGGGCTCGGGGTCATGGGATTTCCGATGGCCGGGCATCTGGCGAAGGCCGGGCACGATGTTACTGTTTACAACAGGACGGCCGCCCGGGCAGAGGCATGGTTGGGAACTTATTCCGGGTCGATTGCTGCGACACCGCGCGAGGCGGCCGAAGGGGCGGATGTTGTTTTTGCCTGTGTCGGTAATGACGATGACGTGCGCTCTGTGGCCTTTGGCGCGGACGGAATTATTGCCGGACTTTCAAAAGGGGTTGTCTTTGTCGATCACACGACGGCGTCCGCAGATCTTGCCCGTGAGCTGGCTGAAGCGTGTGAGGGCGAGGGCTGCGGCTTTCTTGATGCGCCTGTGTCGGGTGGGCAGGCGGGTGCTGAAAATGGCGCCCTGACGGTTATGACGGGCGGCGCGCAGGAAGCCTTCGACGTGGCGTTGCCGCTGATGGACTGCTATGCGAAGTCGGTGAAATTGATGGGGCCAGCGGGCTCGGGTCAGCTCACCAAAATGGTCAATCAGATTTGCATTGCCGGGATTGTGCAGGGACTTTCCGAAGGGCTGCATTTTGCCGAAACTGTCGGCCTTGATGTCGGGGCTGTCGTCGACGTGATATCAAAGGGCGCGGCTCAGTCGTGGCAGATGGACAACCGGGCTGGAACCATGGCGGAGCGCAAGTTCGATTATGGCTTTGCCGTCAACTGGATGCGCAAGGATCTTGATATTTGTTTGCGGGAAGCGGCGCGCCGGGGCGCTCGGCTTCCAGTTACCGCGCTGGTAGATCAGTTTTATGGAGATGTTCAGGCGATGGGCGGCGGTCGGTGGGATACGTCGAGCCTGCTCGCGCGCCTCGCGAAGACTTCAGACGTTGCATGATTGAACGGCCGGCGGGGCGGTGTTGTGCGATGACGGCGGAGGCTATTTCAAGGGCCACTTCGCGCTCAAACTCCTGCAGGTCTGCCGGGCTGCAGGTTATGTCGCGAGCCAGCAGATGCGATCCGTCGATTGAATCGCGGACTGCAATGGCAACATGGACGCCGCCGTCTTGCAGCTCGACACTGCCCTCAACCGCGTAGGCTGAATCAGAGGCGTGCGACACGCTATTTTTGTGTTCGGCCCAGTTACCCGCAGGTGAAATCTCAACGGCGAGGTTTGGAATGCGCGCCAGGGTTTCTGAAACACCTTGGCCAAGACGCAGTGCGATCCGATGTGCGGCACCGCAACTGCGGCTGTTGTCAGCAAAATTGGTGATGCAAATAAGGGGTGCGGCGTCTGAGCCAGACGTGACCGGGGCGGCCGCAGCTGTCGGGCGAAGGTCCGAGAGGGCTGACTTGATCCCGGTGTGTTGTTTCTGCGCCCTGGCTGCTGAAGTTCGGGAGGGCCGCAAAGGGGCGATTTCCTCGCGCAGTTCGGTGGATTGATCGTGCTGCCAGGCATCTTCCAGAGCTTCCGCGAAGTCCATCCCGGCGGTATCATTTGCCGGTGAGAATTGGTCGCGTGCTTCTGCGTTTCGCTCACCCGTGTGTTCAAACAGGTTTGAAACGTTTCGGGTTTCGTTGTGATCCACCAATTGTGACTGGCGGATGCCCTGTTGTGCCAGGACGGGATTTAATCCGTTAAACTCTTCGGCAGGCTGAAAGAGGGGGGCAAACGGGCGGAACAGGAGTTTCAGCACCTTGATGGAAATCATCACGGTCAACATTCCTATAAATATTGCAGTAACCGGCCCGTAACCTGCGTATTGCAGGCCCACGAGGCCGTTAAACCACCCAACAAAAGAGTTAAACGCGTCCATCACCACATCCCCCTGAAGCATCCCAAAGCAACCCGAACAATCCCGGACAGGCCCAATCTGTCCGATACCCGGTACATTACTCGTCCAAAACCGGACTCGAGCCTGATAGTCAGGCGGTACTCTTCAACCTCTGTGCCACTTCCAGGGCAAAGTAGGTCAGGACCCCGTCGGCTCCGGCACGTTTGAACGCAACCAAACTTTCAAGGACGACCTTTTCCGCATCCAGCCAGCCCCTGTCTGCTGCGGCGCGTATCATGGAGTATTCTCCCGATACCTGATAGGCGAAGGTCGGTACGCCGAAAGTTTGCTTCACTTTGGCAACAATGTCCAGATAGGGAAGGCCCGGTTTAACCATAAACATGTCGGCGCCTTCACTTATGTCGAGAGCAACCTCTCGCAGGGCTTCCTCAGAGTTGCCGGGGTCCATCTGGTAGGTCTTTTTATCTCCCTTCAGAGCGCTGGAGGAGCCGACTGCGTCGCGGAACGGGCCGTAGAAGGCCGAGGCGTATTTGGCGGCATAGGACATGATCTGGGTATTGGTGTGGCCGCCTTGTTCCAGCATGGCCCGGATGGCACCAATGCGGCCATCCATCATGTCAGACGGGGCAATGATATCGCAGCCGGCCTCAACCTGAACCCTGGACTGCTGCGTCAGGATTGCGACGGTTTCGTCGTTTAGAATGATACCATCCTGGCTCAGGAGGCCGTCGTGGCCGTGATCGGTATAGGGGTCAAGGGCAACATCGCAGAGGATACCGATGTCCGGAACTTCCTGCTTGATGGATCTGGTGGCCCGGCAGACAAGATTCTCCGGGTTGAGAGCCTCGGCGGCATCGGCGGTACGTTTATCGGGATCGGTATAGGGGAAGAGGGCAATGACGGGAATTCCCAGCTTTGCAGCCTTTTCCGCTTCGCCTGCTATGAGATCGACGGAGACCCGGTCAACGCCGGGCATGGAGGCCACCGGCGTCCGGGCTCCCGCTCCCTCGGTCACAAAAACCGGCCAGATGAGATCGTTCACCGTTAGCTGGTTTTCCTGCACCAGGCGCCTTGCCCAGTCGGACTTGCGGTTGCGGCGCGGGCGGGTTGCTGGAAAGTCTTGAGGAAATCGAGGGTTCATGGGGCACTTCTTCGCTTTTCTGGATGATAGTCTCTTTCGCGTAAACCGAAAAGGGTCCCCTGACAAGCGCTCAAATTGGCGCAGGGGGTGGCTTGCGAATGCCCGAAATCAGGCAATTATCATACGTTGAGCCCGTGGGTGCTTACCTGATATAGAGTGACCGGTACCAATCCTTGAATTCCAGGTTACCTCCATGTCTGACAGCCAAAATACCAGCGCCACACCCGTCTCGCTGAAATACCAGTGCCGCAACCGGATCCGGATTGTAACAGCCACGAGCTTGTTCGACGGCCATGATGCGGCGATCAATGTGATGCGGCGGATCCTGCAATCGACCGGCGCAGAAATCATCCATCTGGGCCACAACAGGTCGGTGGGCGAGATCGTGGAGGCGGCCCTGCAGGAAGATGCACACGCGATTGCGGTCAGTTCCTATCAGGGTGGACATACCGAGTTCTTCAAATACATGATCGACATGCTGAAGGAAAAAGGCGCGGGGCACATCAAGGTCTTTGCCGGCGGGGGCGGGGTCATTGTGCCGCGCGAGATCAAGGCGCTTGAAGCCTACGGCATGACGCGGATCTATTCTCCTGAAGATGGTCAGCGGGTTGGCCTGCAGGGCATGATCAACGAGATCTGCGAAAAGGCCGACTATTCAATTGTTGAAACCAGAAAGCCGGATCTTGAGAAGGCAAGGGCGGGGGACCGAAAGGCGCTGGCCCATCTCCTCTCCTGTCTTGAAAACGATGCTCTTCCTGCTGAGGACCTGAAGGTCTTGCGCGATGAGGCCAGAGCGGTGCGCGTGCCGGTTTTTGGTATTACCGGGACTGGCGGGGCTGGCAAGTCGTCGCTGACTGATGAAATTGTCAGACGGTTTAGAATTGGTCAGGATGATCAATTAAAAATTGCTATCCTGGCAATCGATCCGTCGAGACGGCGCAGCGGGGGTGCGCTGCTGGGTGACCGCATCCGCATGAACGCCATCGATCATGAAAATATCTTCATGCGCTCGCTTGCCACTCGCGACGCGGAAACAGAAGTACCCGATTACCTGGCTGATATGATTGCCGCAACAAAGATTGCCGACTTTGATCTGGTTATTGTGGAGACACCGGGGATCGGGCAGGGCAATGCGGCGCTGCTGCCGCTGGTTGATCTTTCGATGTATGTCATGACGCCGGAGTTTGGCGCGGCGACGCAGCTCGAAAAGATCGACATGCTGGATTTTGCCGATCTTGTCGCGATCAACAAGTTTGATCGACGCGGCGCTGACGATGCCCTGCGCGATGTGCGCAAGCAGGTCCAGCGTAACCATGAAGATTTTTCAAGGGCGCCGGAGGATTTTGCGGTTTATGGCACAATTGCCTCGCGCTTTAACGACGACGGTGTAACGGCGCTCTATCACGGGATCCGGCAGGAGCTGGCGACGCGCGGATTCCTGAAACTTGATGCAGGCTCGCTGCCAAAGGTGCCCGGTAAAGTCTCCACCAATGCTTCGGTCATTGTCCCGGCGGAACGCAGGCGCTATCTGGCGGAAATTGCCGAGACGGTTCGCGGTTATCATGCCCACGCTGCGGCGCAGGCAAGGATTGCGCGTGAGCGCCAACAATTGCAGGCATCAAAACAAATGCTGGAGGAAGCGGGCGAGAAAGCCCCTGCGTCGTTTGATGGTTTGATCGCGAGCCGAACGGATCAGCTTGACCGATATTCAAAAGCCCTGATCGATGGCTGGGCAGAAACGAAGGCAGCCTATGCCGGCGACGAGTTTGTAACCAAAGTCCGCGACCGTGAGATCAAGACGTCACTCGTTTCCAAAACGGAATCTGGCAACGAGATTCGCAAGATTTCACTGCCCGCTTATGAAGATGATGGTGAAATTCTGAAGTGGCGACTGAAGGAAAATCTGCCTGGTGAGTTTCCCTTTACCGCCGGCGTGTTCCGCTTCAAACGCGAAGGCGAAGACCCGGCGCGGATGTTCGCCGGGGAAGGCGATGCTGCGCAGACCAATGAGCGCTTCAAGGTGCTGTCGGCGTATTCTGACGCCAAGCGCCTTTCGACGGCGTTTGATTCTGTGACGCTTTACGGTTCTGATCCTGCCTTGAGGCCGGATATTTACGGCAAGGTCGGCAATTCGGGTGTTTCCATTGCGACGCTGGAAGACATGAAAACGCTCTATGACGGGTTTGATCTTTGTGATCCGATGAATTCGGTGTCGATGACGATTAACGGCCCGGCGCCAACGATCCTCGCCTTCTTTCTCAATACGGCAATTGATGTTCAGGTCGAAACCGAGGAAAAGAAAAAGGGTCGCCGCCTGACCGAAGCGGAGTTTGCCGCCAAGAAGGCATGGGTCCTTGAAAATGTTCGCGGAACGGTTCAGGCGGACATCCTGAAGGAAGACCAGGGGCAAAATACCTGTCTGTTTTCGACCGAGTTCTCGCTCAAAATGATGGGCGACATAGCGGCATATTTCGTCGACAATAACGTGCGCAATTTCTATTCGGTCTCGATTTCCGGCTATCATATTGCTGAGGCGGGCGCCAATCCGATCTCTCAACTGGCGTTTACGCTGGCCAACGGGTTTACCTATGTCGAGAGCTATCTGGCGCGCGGTCTGGCGATTGATGACTTTGCGCCCAATCTGTCATTCTTCTTCTCTAACGGGATGGACCCGGAATATACCGTGCTTGGCCGGGTTGCCCGGCGCATCTGGTCAACGGCGATGCGTGACAGGTATGATGCCAATGAGCGTAGCCAGAAACTGAAATACCATATCCAGACATCGGGTCGCTCGCTGCACGCTCAGGAAATGGACTTCAATGACATCCGGACAACGCTGCAGGCGCTCATCGCGACCTATGACCATTGCAACTCGCTTCATACCAACGCCTATGACGAGGCGGTGACGACACCGACAGAGGAGTCTGTGCGCCGCGCCCTGGCGATACAGCTGATTATTAATCGGGAGTGGGGCCTTGCCAAAAATGAAAATCCGAACCAGGGCTCCTTTGTTATCGACGAGCTGACAGACCTTGTAGAAGAGGCAGTGCTGCAGGAATTCGAGAGGATCTCTGATCGTGGCGGGGTTTTGGGGGCGATGGAGACCGGCTATCAACGCGGCCGCATCCAGGATGAGTCCATGCTCTATGAACATCGCAAACACGATGGTTCACTGCCCATTGTCGGGGTTAATACCTTCCTCGCCCGGGAAACCAAACACGAAGAAGACAAGGTTATTGAACTTTCGCGTTCTTCGGAAAAGGTCAAGCAGTTGCAGCTTGAGCGCCTGGCAGCGTTTCATAAAGCGCACGCTGAGGCAAAGCCGGCAGCGCTTGAACGGCTGCGTCAGGCAGTGCTCGACGATAGCAATGTGTTTGCCGTGTTGATGGATGTTGCGCGCGTCTGCTCGCTGGGAGAGATTACGGAGGCCTTCTTCGAGGTCGGCGGACAATACAGACGGAACATGTAACTCTGGGCAGGCGGAGCATGTAATTTCGGTCTGGCAGCAAGAAACTGCATCATGGTGCGCAACTGACAAGCGTAGACATTTCAAGGTAAACAGGGGTTTTACGCTGGGTCCAGATTTACTGCGGTTTACAAGAGTTAACAAAGTCCTGCATTAACCTGGAACCTGATTTATTTGCCGTTTGTTTAATGACTCCTTAGCGAATGTATCGGTATTCTCACTTTCAGAAATGGGTAATATCGGACGAAAGCGAAAGTAGCATGAGTACGACCAGTAGTGCACAGATGATTGGCGGAACACCGCAACAAGAGCCGGACCTCGGGGAACTCAAGGTCAGCTATCTCAAGGCGCTTGATTTGATCGAAAGGCTTCACCGGCAACTTCTTGATGTTATCAAGGACGACCTGGAACGCAGCGGCCAAACGGATATCAATGCGGTTCAGGCGTTGCTTCTGTTCAACATTGGCGATTCTGAATTGACTGCCGGCGAACTGAGATCGCGCGGCCACTATCTGGGATCCAATGTTTCCTATAATTTGAAAAAACTGGTCGAAGCTGATTACATTTTCCACAAGCGTTCGGAATCGGACCGACGGTCTGTTCGGGTTAGTTTGACACCCCAGGGCCGTGATGTCTGTGATCGCATCGCCGCACTTTATGAACGCCATACCAAGTCTATTTCGGAGATCGGCGGCGTCACCAGCGATGATCTGGAAACCATCATAGTGACGCTCGGGCGGCTTGAGCGGTTCTGGACAGATCAGGTTCGATACCGACTTTGAGTCTTTGTTGGTAGCTTAAGCGTAGAGGCCTCCTTTCGGGGGCCTTTTTCTTTTGTGGATCATGGAGAACAATCTGTCTCTTGATCCGGTTGTTTGAACCTGCCAGTCTTCGCAAAATAACGGCGTGGCGCATTTCGCACCATGAGCCAGCTAATTGTACACTGTCCCCGGGTTTCCGAAGCCTCAAACCGCGCCCCCGGGGCAGGCCGAAAAGGGAAGATGATTAAATGTATACTGTCCCCGTATTTCGTGGGGACAAAGCGGCTCACGGCATCGTTCGGTTTTCAGGGGATAGATCGGTGGGCAGGTGCGATCAAGCGGCCAAGGATGGGGTTGAAGAGTGCATCATTGTCTATCAGTGCCTAATACTTGATTGAAGGAGCCGAAGCCATGATCTCCGACCTGGATCTTCCATCAGTTAAGGAGCGTCGAATGTCCAAATTTGCACTCCTTGCCATTGCTCTCGCTTTGAGCAGTTGTTCGATGAACTTCGCAACTGTTCAAGGTAAAAGGGCGGGACAGCCGACAGAAGTCGCTCGGGAAGGTCAGATCGGTGTCCTTGATGGGCCGGTTGCGGATGTCACCCATTCGGCGAAATCCAAACCGCCCGCTCTCCGGAGAATACGGACGAAGGATCTGTGGGGGGATGACAAGGGTCGTCCTGCAAACTTGTACAAGTTGACCATGGATCAGTCTCCCATTTGCCAGCGGTTGCTTGGAGCGCTCAACCAGCGCATCCCTCGATCAGACTTCAAGTCCTATCAAATTAAGTCAACCGGCGACCTCTTCCTTCGTAATGATTTCAGTTTGGCTTGGGAGCCATTGATAGTACCTGACGCCCATGGAGAGGTTCCTTATCATCGTCTTGGTACGGCTGACCTCAATGGCAACGGGCAAAAGGAGTGGCTTGTCCGTGAGTCACAATTGTCTGGCCTCGCTCCTGGCTATACGGATGAAATCTATTGGGTCGACTCTGACCCCAGGCTCTTTCCTGGGATTGGACTGTACCAGGCAATACACGGTTTTCCACCGCCAGGGGCGAAACTCTCTTGGCCTGGCAATGCTGTAGTTCCATATGGCGTAGAAAATTATGGATGGCAAAGGGAAAATCCTGCTGAACATTGGGTGGACATCGTAGGGATTGATGGGCGTGGATACTACCTGTCAACACACCCCCGACAAGACGCCCTCTACCAACAACTGCATGTCAATTTCTACCAAATAGCGGGAAAGCAGACAGGCAAGAAAGTATGCAGTCTTTCGACAATCGACGAGTTTTCCGAACTGACGACATATGGAGTTAAAGAATGACGCTGGCAAATTTACAAGTCCAATCAACAGATTATAGCAGCCAACTCATATTCAAAACGGTTATCACTAACACGCTGGCGACAGACTATCAGACGGCGCGCAACAATTATTTGAAAGCGTGAAATTCGGGGACAGTATACATTTAATTGACATGCTGGTGTGACACAGACATCATATCGTCATGGCAAGACTGGCTCGATTTGTGGTTCCCGGGTTTCCGCATCACGTGACCCAGCGTGGTGTGCGGCGCATGGATGTCTTTTCCTGTGATGACGACTATCGCGCCTATCTTGCTCTTCTGAAGGAGAGCTGCGACAATGCCGGAGCGCAAGTTCTGGCCTATTGTCTGATGACGAACCATGTTCATCTGATCCTGGTCCCGTCTACGGAAGACGGTCTGCGCGCCGCTCTCGGTGAAGCACACCGTCAGTATACGCGGTTGATCAACTTTCGCGACAAGTGCCGTGGCCACCTGTGGCAGGAACGGTTTCATTCCTTCGTTATGGACGAGGCCCATGTGTTGGCCTGTGCGCGGTATGTCGAGCTTAATCCTGTGGCAGCAGGCATGGTCAGACGAGCCAGGGACTGCAGATGGTCCAGCGCACGGGCGCATCTGTCAGGTCAAAACGATAGGCTGGTGTGCTAAGCCCGCTGCTGTCGCGGGCTCCGGATTGGGCCGGCTTTCTGAAGGCTGGGGACAGTATGCAGTTAATTGACATTGCAGCATGAACCTGCGGAATTTTCCCTGTGGCAAGAATGGCAAGGGCGGTTCTGGGCGGTTCTGGGCGGATCAGGTTCGATACCGGCTGTAACATTTTGTTGATAGCTTAAGCGTAGAGGCCTCCTTTCGGGGGCCTTTTTCGTTTTGGCCCGTTCGTCTATGTTGTGATCCGACTCGTTTGGTTTAATAGACTGCGGCGACACAAGGATCATCCTGATGCATCCCTTTCTTGAGTTTAACGGCTTTCTGGCTTTTGCCCACAGGGGCGGGGCCGAAGAAGCGCCGGAAAATACTATGGCGGCTTTTCAGGCTGCGGTTAAGCTCGGCTATAGATATCTGGAGACAGATGCCTATACGACGTCCGACGGGGTTCTTCTGAGTTTTCACGATACGGTGCTGGACCGTGTAACAGACCGGCAGGGCGAACTTGCTGCGCTGCCTTTTGACGAGGTCAGGAAGGCTCGAGTAGCCGGGCGTGAGCCGATCCCCTTGATGGCCGAGGTGCTGGATGCCTGGCCGGATGTTCGCATCAATATTGACCCGAAAGTGGATAGTGCCGTGGAGCCGCTGATCGCGCTCCTCAAGGATATGAATGTGCTGGACAGGGTGTGTATCGGGTCGTTCTCGGCGGCCCGGATCAAAGCCTTTCGGGATGCTTTTGGCGATCGGGTTTGCACGTCAATGGGGCCCGGCGAAACGGCACGCCTGAGAGCTGCGGCTTTCGGGCTGCCTGTTGGCCGGTTTCAGGCCAATTGCGCGCAGATCCCGATCAAGCGACACGGGTTGACCCTTGTTGATCCCCGGATGGTTCGGGCGGCCAATCGCAGAGGCATCCAGATCCATGTCTGGACGATTGATGATCGCGGCGAAATGGAGCGGTTGATTGATCTGGGGGTTCATGGCCTGATGACAGACCGGCCAAGCCTTCTGAAGCAGGTTTTAGAGGAACGCGGGATCTGGCGGAAATCGTAGCGATTTGTGCGCCTCCCCGAAGGGTTTTTGCTTTAGTTACTTACATTATGGTTACCGACTATTAACCATAGCTGCCTTTAAATAGGGTCGGAAGGGAACGTCGGTGGCCGTTGACGTCTGGCCACTGTCGCTACAAAATGCGACATAACGCCGGATAACCTTGCCGGATGAGATAGTTTATCAGTTGCGATATTGTTTTGATTAGTGTTCTAAGAGGAACAACGAAGCGTCGGATAAAGTAAGAAAAGTAGCGGATTACAGGGGTATCGTGATGGATTATCGCAAGGTTCTTGATGGTGCAATTGATGCACTGGTCGACGAAGGTCGATATCGCGTATTTGCAGATATTGAGCGCCAGTGTGGCGACTTCCCCAAGGCGGTTTATCATACCGGCGAGGGCAAAGAGAACATTACGGTCTGGTGTTCAAATGATTACCTGGCCATGGGGCAACACCCCGCAGTTCTTGGCGCGATTCATGAAGCCCTCGATAGCGTCGGCGCGGGCGCCGGCGGGACGAGAAATATTGCCGGGACCAATCATTACCATGTGAAGCTGGAGGCAGAGCTGTCTGATCTTCATGGCAAGGAAAGCGCCTTGCTCTTTACATCGGGCTATATCGCAAACGATGCAACGCTTTCCACCCTCAACAAGATTTTTCCTGGCCTCGTTATTCTGTCAGATGCGCTCAATCACGCTTCGATGATCGAAGGGATCAAAAGGGGGGGCGGCGACAAGAAGATCTGGCGCCACAATGATCTGGAGCATTTGGAAGAACTTCTGCAAGCCATGCCGGCCGAGACCCCGAAGCTCATTGCTTTTGAATCGGTTTATTCAATGGACGGGGATATCGCGCCGATTGGGGCAATCTGTGATCTGGCTGACAAGTATAACGCACTGACCTACCTGGATGAGGTGCACGCCGTTGGCCTCTATGGGCCACGCGGCGGCGGCATTGCCGAGCGCGACGGGGTCATGGACCGGGTCGATATTATTGAAGGCACGCTTGCCAAGGCGTTTGGCATTATGGGTGGCTATATTGCGTCCAGCGCGAAAATGGTCGATGTGGTGCGCTCCTATGCACCGGGCTTTATCTTTACAACCTCTCTGGCCCCGGCGCTCGCCGCTGGTGCCATTGCCAGTATTTCACATTTGAAGACCAGCCAGGTCGAGCGGCAGTCCCATCAGGAGCGCGCCGCTTACCTCAAGCGGGAGCTTTCAAACGCTGGCCTGCCGGTTATGCCGTCCGCCAGCCATATCGTTCCGGTATTGGTGGGGGATCCGGTGCTGTGCAAGCAGGTGACCGACGAACTTTTGGCTCAGCACCAGATATACGTTCAACCGATCAATTACCCCACTGTTCCACGTGGAACCGAGCGGCTGCGCCTGACACCAGGGCCAAAGCATACCAACGACGATATGCAGCATCTGGTTTATGCGCTTCAGGCGGTGTGGAAGAAATTCGGCCTCCGGTCGGCGGCCTGATCAGCTGAAGAGAGGTATACCGGGACCGGGGCATGGCAGAATCACAGGGCCGTATTATCTTTGAATTTATCACGATGGGGACGTCTGTGAAGGTGTCCGCCATCGATGCGAAATCCGGCACCGAGGTTTCCATCGTCGGTCCGGCCAATGCGCCGCGCCGAAGCCTTGAGCGAACAGCCGCCAGCAAGCTCAGATTTGTCATGGACAAGGCCGCCAAAGAGGCTGGCCGCGGCTCTTTCTGAGTACGTAATTCTCCCAAATTGATGAATAAAGGTATCGTGCCAGGGGACGATATATGGTATGCACCCATTCCCCGAAGGGCACCTGTAGAAAATCTCCAACAGGGTTGCCGGACAAGGCCCGCCTGACGGATGCACCCGATATCTTGCGCCACACCCCTGGCCAACACGCCAATAGTGGGGACTTCTTACAGGAATATCTTGAATGACTGCCAAGCCTGCCGCTTCTGGAAAGAGCTCTGTTGAACTGTTCTTTTCAACCCCCCTGACGCAAAAGGACCCGGAGATTTTCGGGTCTCTCAAGGACGAACTCGACCGTCAGCAAAATCAGATTGAGCTGATTGCGTCGGAAAACATTGTCTCGCGCGCTGTGCTTGAAGCGCAAGGGTCAATCATGACCAATAAGTACGCGGAAGGTTATCCGGGGCGCCGCTATTATGGCGGCTGCGAATTTGTCGATGTTGCAGAGACCCTCGCCATCGAGCGGGTCAAGAAGCTGTTTAATTGCGGCTTTGCCAATGTGCAGCCAAATTCGGGCAGCCAGGCCAACCAGGCGGCCTTCATGGCGCTGATCAAGCCAGGCGATACAGTGCTGGGTATGAGCCTTGCGGCCGGGGGGCACCTGACCCACGGCGCACCGCCAAACCAGTCGGGCAAGTGGTTTAATGCTGTTCAATACGGTGTGCGCCGCCAGGATGCACAGATCGACTTTGATGAGGTCGCGGCCCTGGCCAAAGAGCACAAGCCGCAAATGATCGTCGCCGGTGGCTCTGCCTACCCGCGCCAGATCGACTTTGCAAAATTCCGTGCAATAGCCGATGAAGTCGGTGCCTTCCTGATGGTCGATATGGCCCACTTTGCCGGTCTTGTGGCTGGCGGTGTTCATCCCAGCCCGCTTGAGCATGCCCATATTGTGACCTCCACGACGCACAAAACCCTGCGCGGCCCGCGCGGTGGCCTGGTTCTGACGAATGACGAGGCCATAGCCAAGAAGGTGAATTCAGCAGTTTTCCCCGGTCTGCAAGGTGGACCGCTGATGCATGTTATTGCTGCCAAGGCGGTTGCTTTCGGCGAAGCGCTCAAGCCGGACTTCAAGATTTACGCCCAGGCGGTGATCGACAACGCCAAAGCCCTTGCTGAAACCCTGAGCACTGGCGGGCTTGATATCGTATCGAGCGGCACTGACACGCATGTGTTGCTGGTCGACTTGCGGCCAAAAGGGCTGACCGGGAATATCGCGGAGAAGAGCCTCGAGCGCGCCTTTATTACCTGCAACAAGAACGGCGTGCCGTTTGATCCCGAAAAGCCGATGGTAACGTCCGGGGTTCGCCTTGGCTCGCCTGCTTGTACGACGCGCGGATTTGGTGTTGCCGAGTTCCAGAAAGTTGGGTCACTGATGGTTGAAGTGCTGGATGGTCTGGCGGCCAACCGAGACGATAATTCTGCTGTCGAAGACAAGGTTCGCAAGGACGTGCTTGAACTGACGGCACGCTTCCCGATTTACAAATAACTTAGCCGAGGAGCGTCCGTATGCGGTGCCCATACTGCACAAACGAAGACACGCAGGTCAAAGACAGCCGTCCGACAGAAGATAATACATCCATTCGTCGGCGGCGCTATTGCGCCGGATGCGGAGGACGGTTCACGACCTTTGAAAGCATTAAATTGCGTGAACTGACGGTCCTGAAGAAAAACGGCCGCCGGGTTCCGTTTGACCGGGACAAGTTGATGCGGTCAGTGCAGATCGCGCTGCGCAAACGGCCTGTTGAGCCTGAACGTATCGAGCGTATGGTATCGGGCATCGTCAGGCGGCTTGAGAGCATGGGCGAGGCGGAAATCCCTACCGATGCCATTGGCGAGCTCATCATGCTCGGACTGGAATCTCTCGATGCGGTGGCCTATGTACGCTTTGCCTCGGTCTACAAAAACTTCCACGAAGCGCGCGATTTCCAGCAGTTCCTCGGCAAGCTGGACGAGGACGAAAACGGGTTTGATTGACGTGGATCTTGCAGAGTCCGCCAGGGCCAGTGTCAGGCAAAGACGGAAGCCGCAAAGCCGCGGGTTTTCCCTAATATATGATCGGTTGCCAGCTGTCTGCCAGTCGGCCTAAACTCCTGGAATGACCCCCGATCTCCACACTCACTACATGAAACACGCGCTTGGCCTTGCCGCGCGCGGTCTTGGGCGGGTGGCGCCCAATCCGGCCGTGGGCTGTGTCATCGTCCGGTTTGACGAAAACCCCGAAGGCATCGTGGTCGGGCGCGGATCGACGCAGCCTGGTGGCAGGCCTCACGCCGAGACCGAGGCCCTCGATATGGCAGGCGGGGCGGCAAAGGGCGCGACCGCCTATGTCACGCTTGAACCCTGTGCACACCATGGCAAAACTCCTCCGTGTGCAGAGACATTGGTGAAAGCAGATGTGGCGCATGTTGTTATCGCCTGTCTTGATCCGGACCCACGAGTGTCCGGCAAGGGCGTGGAAATTTTGAAAGACTTTGGTATCAAGACTTCGCTCGGGGTTCTGGAAGCCGAGGCAAGACGGCTCAATCAGGGGTTCATGACCCGTATTGAAAAGGGCAGACCGATGATCTCGGTCAAGGTTGCAACCTCGCTCGACGGGCGGATCGCGACCCACAGCGGCGACAGTCAGTGGATTACGTCAAACGAGGCAAGGCGCCATGGCCATCGTCTCCGGGCGGAAAGTGATGCCATCATGGTTGGCAGCACGACCGCTATTCTGGATGATCCGTCGCTTGATTGCCGCCTGGAAGGGCTTGAGGATCGCTCGCCTGTTCGCGTCGTCTGTGACGGCCGTTTGCGGCTGCCTCTGACATCAAAAATGGTCCAGACGGCAAAAGAAAAGTCAACGATCCTGATCACGTTGACCGGAACCGAAGCGGTGCGCCGCAGAGCGTTTGAGGACTGCGGCGTTAATGTGATCAGCGTGCCAGCCGGCAGCAAAGGGCAAATTGATCTGGCGCTGGCGTGTCGGCAGCTTGCAGACCTTGGGCTAACACGGGTTCTGGTTGAGGGCGGCGGCCATCTGATTGCCTCCCTGATGGCCGAGGGACTGGTTGATGAGATGCACTGGTTCAGGGCGCCCAAAGTCATCGGCAGCGACGGAATTGCGGCGGTTCAGGCCTTCGGGGTCGACCGGATTGACCAGGCCGCGATCCTCGACAGAACCGGGTTTCAGGTCCTTGGTGAAGATATAGTGGAAACTTACGCGGTTCGGCACTAAAAGAGTTCCATGTTTACAGGAATTGTCACAGATGTCGGCACGGTGAAGTCGGTGGAAAAGACGGGAGATACCCGTTTTGTCATCGAAACCGCCTATGATCCCGATGGTATTGAAATAGGTGCGTCCATCGCATGCGGCGGGGCCTGTCTGACGGTCATTGAAAAAGGCCATGCCGGCGACGGGGCGGGCGTCTCTGTTGGCTCAGGGGGCTGGTTTGCCGTTGAGGCGTCGGCGGAAACGCTGGGCTGTACCAGTCTTGGCGCATGGAAACCGGGCACAAAAATCAATCTGGAACGCTCTCTCAAGGTCGGCGATGAAATCGGCGGTCATATTGTGAGCGGTCATGTGGACGGTGTCGGCAGGATCCGGTCGATGACCCCGGAAGGCGGCAGCGTGCGTTATGTCTTTGAAGCGCCCGAGGGCCTCATGAAGCATATTGCCTCCAAAGGCTCAATTACGGTGGAAGGCGTTTCGCTTACCGTAAACGAAGTTGAGGATGATACCTTTGGCGTTAATCTCATTCCGCACACTCAAACGGTGACCTCCTTTGGCGCCGTGAAAGTTGGTGATGCGGTTAACCTTGAAATCGATGTGCTGGCGCGGTATGTGGCGCGGCTGCGGGACGTTGGCTGAACAGCCCGTGCTCGATAGTGATAACAACAACAAACGCGCATCAAGCGTGGAGTTTTGAGAGGCCATTTTGTTTTCTGACTTTTTGTCTCCCATCGAGGACGTAATCGAGGATGCCCGCAATGGACGCATGTTCATTCTGGTGGATGCCGAAGATCGGGAAAACGAGGGCGACCTTGTTATTCCGGCGCAGATGGCGACCCCGGATGCGATCAACTTCATGGCCCGTTTTGGGCGCGGCCTGATCTGTCTGACGCTGAATAACCAAAGGGCGGATCAGATCGGTCTGCGCCCGATGACGCCGGACAATGAAATGCGCAACAAGACGGCTTTCACCGTCTCGATCGAAGCGCGCGAAGGGGTTTCGACCGGGATCTCGGCGCATGATCGGTCCCATACGATCTCGGTTGCGATCGATCCGACCATGGGCAAGGACGATATCGTTGCGCCCGGCCATGTCTTCCCGCTGGTTGCACGCGATGGCGGGGTGCTGGTGCGGGCCGGACATACCGAGGCGGCGGTTGATATTGCGCGGCTTGCCGGGCTTTACCCTGCCGGTGTGATTTGCGAAATTATGAACGATGATGGCACCATGGCCCGGATGCCGGATCTCTTGCCGTTCGCTCAGCTGCACGGTCTCAAGGTTGGTACGATTGCCGATCTCATTGCCTATCGCCGCCGCTATGACAATCTCATTCACAAGGCGGTTGATACGACGTTCCAGAGTGATATTGGCGGCGAATGGCGCATGATGTTGTACATCAACAAGGCTGAATATGCCGAGCATGTGGTGCTGGTCAAAGGCGATGTGAAGGACGGCGAGCCGCCGCTTGTGCGGATGCACGCGGTCAACGTCTTTGATGACCTGCTGGCCATGCAGGGCGGTCGAAGCGATCTTTTGAGTCAGTCCATGCAGGTGATTACCGAGGCTGAGCGGGGTGTGGTTGTCATCATCCGCGAGACACAGGATACGCTCCTGTCCGATATGCTGGTGCGCAAGGGCGTCGGTCATGCACCGCCAAGGCAAATCAAGGAATATGGCGTCGGCGCGCAGATCCTGCTTGATCTCGGGGTCAAGGAAATGATCAACCTGACCAATGCCGAAAAGAAGGTTGTCGGGCTTGAAGGGTATGGTCTGAAGATCGTCGAGACCCGCGCCATTCCACAAAAAACGTAAAACTCTAAACACATCCGTATGGAGATTGAATGATGTCCGGCCCGAAGGTTCTGATTGTTGAGGCCCCTTACTACAAGGATATTGCCGAAGAGCTTGGCCGCGGCGCGATAAGGGCACTGGAAGGGCGCGGTGCCTCCTATGATCGCATTGAGGTTCCGGGTGTGCTTGAGATCCCGGCTGCGGTTCGCTTTGCCCACTGCAGCGCCGATGAGGTCAAATATGACGGGTTTGTTGCGCTGGGCTGTGTTATACGCGGCGAGACGACCCATTATGAAACTGTGGCCAATGAATCGGCCCGGGCGCTGATGGATCTTTCGGTGGACTATCTGCTGGCGCTTGGCAACGGTATTCTGACAGTGGAAAACCCGGATCAGGCGTGGGCCCGCGCCAAAATGGACGAGCTGGATAAAGGTGGCTGGGCGGCGAATGCCTGCCTCGACATGATTGAGCTCAAACGTAAATTGAATGTGAAGTAGCCACGACGGATGACCAGTAACAAAAAACCAAAGCTCAATGTTGATGCGAGACGTGCGGCCAGGCTTGGCGCGGTGCAGGCGACCTATCAAATGGACCTGGGGGGAACGCCGTCAGAAGAGGTGATCGATGAGTTTATTGACCACCGCCTTGGCCAGGAGCTTGAAGGCGACCTCTACAATGAGGCGGACATCGAGCATTTTACCAACCTGATCCGCGGCGTCGTCACCGATCAGGTGCGGATTGACCGGACCATTGAAGACGGTCTGGCGGATGGCTGGACGATGACGCGCATCGACTCGACGCTGCGGGCGATCCTGCGCTGCGGCATCTATGAACTTATCAATATGGTGGATATCCCGGCGCCGGTTATCGTCAATGAATATATTGACCTCAGCAAGGCCTTCTTTGAAGGGCCGGAGCCCAAGTTCGTCAACGGTTTGATGGACAGGATCGCCAAGGCCGTGCGCTAGTTCGGCCTATTTGCCTGATGGCAGGAACCTCGATGGATGAATTTGCCCTGATCGAGAAATTGTTTCGCCCCCTGGCGGGGCCAGGGGCCCTTGATCTGAAGGATGATGCGGCGATCCTGACGCCGCCCCCTGGCATGGATCTGGTTCTGACCAAGGATGCCATTGTTGAAGGGGTCCATTTCAGAGCGGATGATCCACCACAGCGGATTGCGCAAAAACTCCAGCGGGTGAACCTGTCTGATCTTGCGGCCAAGGGAGCAAAGCCTCTGGGGTACCTTCTTGCGGCGGCCTTTCGAAAGGATACGGACCCTGATTGGCTTGAGGGGTTTGCGGCGGGGCTTGCCGAGGATCAGGCGAGGTTCGGCTGGACGCTCCTGGGCGGAGATACCGTTGCGACGCCCGGGCCACTGACTTTTTCCCTGACGGCCATCGGCACCGTGGCGAGCGGCAAGACGATTTTGCGCACCGGCGCTGTTGCGGGCGATGATGTTTTCGTCACCGGCACGATCGGTGACGCGGGGCTCGGGCTGGCGCTTTTGGCGGACCCGGCAAGACTGCCTGACGCAGCGCTCCGCCAGACCTTGATCGAGCGCTATCAGGTGCCGCAGCCGCGGGTCTCTTTCGGGGCGAGACTTCATGGCTTCGCCCATGCAGCGGTGGATGTCTCTGACGGGCTTCTGGCAGATGCAGGTCACCTGGCAAAGGCCAGCGGGGTTGCGCTTGATCTTGAGCTGGCGGCGATGCCGGTGTCTGACGGGGCCAGGGCCATGATTGGCGCCGGCAGCGCACAGCCAGCGCAGCTGCTTTGGCTTGGGGATGACTATGAGCTGGTCTTTACCTGTGCGCCGTCCAGCCGCGCCAAAGTGGAGCGGCTTGGTGCGGAAGAGGGCGTGCCGGTGTCTCGCATCGGCACCGTGCGGGCCGGTGGCGGGGTTCACCTTCTGTCCGATGATAGAAGCGAAATAGACGTAGAATCAATTGGTTATACTCACTTTTGAAATTGTCGTATCAAGTGAAATGAGCGGTGCGCCATTGACCCTCCATTAAGGTGGCCAGGATAGTCTTTGAGCCATGGACCGGCGAAACCACATATTCATTGTCACTTTGATTGTCTCGGGTGCCCGCGCTCTTGTGCTCTGTCTTGCTTTGTTGGCGGGCATCTCTTCCGCCTCGGCTAGCAGCGCCCCGAAGGCCGACTCTCAAAAGGAGAGCGGCGAGCTTCAGCCGGGGGATGAGGGTTACGTTCCGCCTCACTCATCCAATATGCCGATGATGCTTATCCCGGCCATCGTCGATGGGCGCATGTCGCACCACATTTTTGTGAGTTATCGCCTCGTGATGCACAACGAGCTTCAGGTTGACACGGTGAACCAGAAGATCGCCTGGCTGCACGATGCCTTTTTGCGCGAGGTCTACAAGATCAACCCGATTGATCCGGAAAACTCCGACCATGTGGACAAGGCTTTGCTTGAGAAGAGGTTCAAGGAGATTGCCAATGAATTGCTGCATGGCGAGATTGTGGACACTGTTTACTTCATAGAGACGAGGTCGGAAAACGAAAGCCTTCAAGTCGAATACGCTCCGCCGCGACGGGGCGAGAAATCAGAACCTGCCAAAAGCGGTCATTAAAGGGCGATCTTTAAACCGCCTCGACCCGCACGCCCAGGACGCTGAGTTCTCTGGGTGTCTCTTCGCCGGGGACGGGAGCGGGGGCCTTGATGAACTCGACCTTTGAGACGACAGCAACGTCCTTGTCCTCAAAGAAGCTCTTGGCCACTCTATCGATCTGCTTGAACAGCGAGAGGCGACCGTCGGGTTTGGTGGCGATCCAGTATTCCGGCTTGTCTCGATCGAGCTGTGTAACGAGGGCAATCCTCGCCGGTTTCTCGCCCGTTTCGACCAATTCTTCAAATTGCGGCCGGATCTTTTTTTCCAGAATCAGGCAGGCCTAGCGCCAGTCATCGAGTAACCATTCGGCGCGTGTGGCAATTGCCCGGGGGATATCTGCTTCGCCGGATTTGAGCCAGGTCAGCGCACCGAGGCTCTCCAGTTCCAGTGCCTGCGCCAACTCCATGTCGGAAACGGCCAGTTCGTGCTGGATTTCTGCTAGTTCCAGTGGGGTCATGGATTTGAGCCGCGCGCCTCGTTTTTGCTCTGTTATGCCTCGGAAACCCAGACGCTACGCCATTTCGGCTGATTTGTAACCGTCGATTTTTGCTTTGCTTTTGCAAGTCAATTTTGGCATGGTCCGCGCGCTTTGTGCGGCTTTGGGTCTGGGGCGGATCGATTCGCAATCAATCAGCTTTCCCCCGTTTGTCGCAATCAATCAGGAAAAAGGGCTCTTCAGGGCCCGATAAGAAGACCTTAAAAAGGAACTCAAAAACATGAATATTTGGATCATCATTGCCTGCGGGCTGGTGTCGATCGTTTACGGGGCGTGGGCAACGCGCTCCCTGTTAGCGGCCAGTGCGGGCAATGAGAAAATGCAGGAAATTGCCAAAGCCATTCAGGAAGGCGCCGGCGCCTACCTCAACCGTCAATACAGAACCATTGCCATGGCCGGTGTGCCGGTTGCGGCTATCCTGTGGTTTGCTCTGGGGCCGATTTCGGCCATGGGCTTTGTCATTGGTGCGGTGCTTTCAGGCGCTGCCGGTTACATCGGCATGCTGGTTTCGGTTCGTGCCAATGTGCGCACCACGGAAGCCTCACGTACCAGCCTCGGCGCTGGCCTCAACATTGCCTTCAAGTCGGGCGCAGTGACGGGCATGCTGGTTGCCGGTCTCGCGCTTCTGGCGATCTCAGGCTTTTACGCATTCCTCACCGGCCCGATGGGCTGGACACCGGCTGAAAATTCCGAAAACATTATCTCGGCTCTGATTGCTCTGGCGCTCGGCGCTTCGCTGATCTCGATCTTTGCCCGTCTGGGCGGCGGCATCTTCACCAAGGGTGCAGATGTTGGCGGCGACATGGTCGGCAAGGTTGAAGCCGGTATCCCGGAAGATGATCCGCGTAATGCTGCCACGATTGCTGACAATGTCGGTGACAACGTTGGTGACTGCGCCGGTATGGCCGCTGACCTTTTTGAAACCTATGTTGTGTCGGTTGGCGCGACCATGGTTCTGGCGGCGATTTACTTCACTGGTGTGGCTCAGGAACAGCTGATGCTGCTGCCGCTTGCCATGGGCGGTGTGTGTATCATCACCTCCATCGTCGGCATGATGTTCGTCAAGCTTTCCAAGGGTTCAACCAACGTCATGGGCGCGCTCTACAAGGGCTTCATTGCAGCCTCGCTGCTTTCCGTTGTGGCGAACTATCTTGTCATCGGCAATGTGGTTGGCCTTGGCACCGAGTTCACCGCCAAGGGCGAGACCTTCACCGGCATGGACCTGTTCCTGTGTTCGGTTTGCGGTCTGCTCGTTACCGGCCTGATCATCTGGGTGACAGAATACTACACGGGCACCACCTACCGCCCTGTGAAGTCTATCGCCAAATCCTCTGAGTCAGGTCACGGCACGAACGTTATTCAGGGCCTCGCGGTTTCCATGGAAGCAACGGCTCTGCCAGCGATCATCATCTGTGTCGGTATTTTCGCCACGTTCTCTCTGGCAGGCCTCTTTGGCACCGCCATTGCTGTGGCCGCCATGCTGGCATTGGCAGGCGTGGTTGTTGCCCTCGACGCGTTCGGTCCTGTGACCGATAACGCCGGCGGCATTGCTGAAATGGCTGACCTTCCCGAAGACGTGCGCAAGACCACGGATACGCTCGACGCTGTTGGTAACACCACAAAGGCTGTCACCAAGGGTTACGCGATCGCGTCTGCCGGGCTCGGCGCTCTGGTGCTGTTTGCGGCTTACACAGAAGACCTTGCGCGTTACTTCCCTGACGTGCCGGTTGATTTTGCCCTGTCCAACCCGTGGGTTGTGATCGGTCTGATCATGGGCGGCTTGCTGCCTTATCTGTTTGGCGCGCTTGCCATGCAGGCCGTTGGCCGCGCAGCACAAGCCGTTGTTGACGAGGTTCGTCGTCAGTTCAGGGAAATGCCTGGCATCATGACCTATGAAGTCAAGCCTGACTATTCCCGCGCTGTTGACCTTTTAACCAAGGCTGCGATCAAGGAAATGGTTGTGCCGTCCATGCTGCCAATCTTTGGCCCGCTGGTGCTCTACTTCATCGTCAACACGGTTGCCGATCAGGCTGCGGCCTTTGCGGCTGTCGGTGCGATGCTGCTCGGTGTGATCGTAACGGGCCTCTTCGTGGCGCTCTCCATGACTGCCGGTGGCGGCGCATGGGATAACGCCAAGAAGCTCATCGAAGACGGTGCCCACGGCGGCAAGGGCTCCGAAGCCCACAAGGCCTCCGTCACAGGAGACACCGTCGGCGACCCCTACAAGGACACTGCCGGTCCTGCGGTTAACCCGATGATCAAAATCACAA
>JAUWTJ010000103.1 GCA_030614785.1 Alphaproteobacteria bacterium
CAATGCCGAGAACCGCTTGCTGCTTGCCTTGTGCCGCAAGATCGCGCTCATTCCAGACAAACCCCTGGGCGGCGTTACTCTCAGGTGGGACAATTGCCGGTTTTTCACGGGGTAAGGCTTCCTCGGGTTCTCGGGCAGGATCCGAGGCCGGTTCAGGCTTTGACTGCCTTTTGGGCTCTGCAGATTTTTCTTCATCACCTGGCTTGCGGCGCGGTGTGACCTGAGCGATCTGCCAGGTGTTGTCAGCGCGAAAGGACGGTGATGTCCCGGCCTGCGCTTCTTCAGGAAACACTCCTGCTGGGCCAAAAGCCAACAGCACGAGAAGAGCCACTGCCATGGGCGCTGGTAAGCATTTTTCCTTGAAACTGTTCAGAACCCACACCCACATTGACATTACGGCCTCGGATCGCTTGCCAGCATAGCAAACAGAAGATGATCCTGCCAGTCGCCGTTAATCCTCAGATACTTGCGCGCGACGCCTTCTTCGGTAAATCCGACCCGCTTGAGAAGACGCCGCGAAGGCTCATTTGTCTGCAGACAAGCCGCCTCAATTCTGTGCAATCCCGCCCGGTCGAAGACAAAGGGTAAAATCGCGCGCGCAGCCTCTGTCATGTAACCCTTGCCGGAATATATTTCGCCAACCCAATAGCCCAGAGAACAACTCTGAGCCACGCCCCTGCGAACATTGGATATGATACTGCTTCCAATCAGCTTGTCAGTGCCGCTGTCGAACAGAAAGAATGGATAGGACGTATCGTCTCTCAATTCTCGGGCATAGCGGCGCAACCGTCTTCGGAAGGCCGGGCGGGTCAAATCATCGATTGGCCACACCGGCTCCCAGGGCGTCAGAAAGTCCTTACTCAGATCACGCAGAGATGCCCATTCCGCATAGTCGGACATGACCGGATGGCGTAAATAAACCCCGTTACCGGAAATCACCTCATCGGCTTCAAGGCCGGCTGTGGATTTCAAGATTACCATTTACACTCGCCGAAACAAATTACCCGCCAAATCTTGCCGCGATAGCGTCGTAGGAGTCCAGCCCGGCAACAGGCCCAAGGGCTGCAAAAGCCGGTGCACGCGTTTCCATAAGCCTGGTACCGAAGCTCTTTAATTGTACCGCATCGACGCTTTCAAACCGCTTAACGAGTTCGTCCGGGGTCAAGACCCGGCCAAAGCGCGGCAGGTACCTTGCGATCCATTCGGCGCGGGAATAGGCGCTCTCCAGACTCATGAGGACACCGGCTTTCACCTGGGCCAGGGACCGCGTCAGTTCTTTATCCTCGACCTTTGTGGCGAGGCGCTCCATTTCACCGGTGATTACGGAAACAAGTTCATTGGCATCGTCTGCGCTGGTCCCCGCATAGATGGAAAACAAACCTGTGTCTGTATAACCGGAATGGAACGAATAAACCGAATAGCAAAGTCCCCGCTTCTCTCGCACTTCCTGAAACAGGCGCGAGGACATACCGCCGCCAAGAATTTCCGAGTAGACTTGAGCGGCATAAAAATCCTCATGCTCGACACCAACGCCGGGAAAACCAAGTGTGATGTGGGCTTGCTCAAAGTCGCGCTGTTCTATCCGGGCACCGCCGTGGTAGAGGGCGGGCTCCGGTTTTGCGGCCTCGCTCAAAGCGGTAAGACCATCAAAGGCCTTCTCACACAAGGTAACCAGCGCGCCGTGATCGATGGCACCAGCGCCGACGACCCACATGGAATCTGAGCCGTAGAATCTCTTCATATGGCTACGCAACATCGCCTGATCGACCCCGTTCACCGTCTCATTGGTGCCCAGGATCGGGCGACCAAGCGGCTGGTTCGGAAAAGCTGCCTCCTGCAAGAGGTCATAGATGAGATCTTCGGGATTATCGGCACACTGCCCGATTTCCTGAAGGATCACACCGCGTTCACGCTCCAGCTCGTCTGCCTCAAACGTGGAGTTCATTAAAATATCACCAAGCAAGTCGACAGCCAGAGGAATATCCTCTTTAAGACACCGCACGAAATATCCGGTCTGTTCACGGCTCGTGTAGGCACTCAAATATCCGCCTACGGATTCTATTTCTTCTGCAATTTGCAAGGCAGAGCGGCTGATGGTCCCCTTGAAGGCCATGTGTTCAAGAAAATGGGAGACGCCGAGAACCGCTTCGGTCTCATAGCGCCCGCCTGCCGCAACCCAAACGCCAATCGCCGCGGTTTCCAGATGCCCCATCGGATCCGTCGCAACAGTAAGTCCGTTTTTTAATTTGGAGATCTCGATTGCCATTAAAGGCCTTTCTCGTTCAATATATAACTGCGGACCGCATCAACATCGTTGGGCAAGACCACAAAATGCTCCGGGCGTTCAAGCAGACCATCAAATTGTGGTGGCAATGCGGGATGGCGGCCGCTCATTTTTTCAACTGCATCAGGAAACTTCGCCGGATGTGCTGTTGCAAGAACAATCCGCGCCACGTCAGCGTCAAGCGTCTCTGCCCGGGCCGCATGAAGTCCCGTAGCGGTATGGGGATCAAGCAGCATGTTGCTCTCTGCAAGAGTTTCCCTGATGAGGCCCTCGACACGCGGCTCATCGCAGCGATGGCCTGAAAATTCAGAGCGGATTTTTGCAAGGGTTTCATCCTTGAGCGTAAAACCACCAGACTGGCTGAGGCCAGACATCAGCCCGCGAACTTCTGCCGCGTCGCGCCCCGAGGCTTCAAATATCAGACGTTCAAAATTTGACGAGACCTGAATATCCATGGACGGGCTGGTTGTTGGCACAACAGATGTCGGGCGATACTCGCCGGTTTCAAGGGTGCGTACCAGAATATCGTTGGTGTTCGTACCGATGATGAGCCGCTCAATGGGCAGACCCATGCGCTTTGCTACATAGCCTGCAAAGACATCCCCGAAATTACCCGTTGGCACCGCGAAGGCGAGACGCCGGTTCGGTGCGCCGAGAGCAAGACCCGCAGCAAAGTAATAAACGGTCTGCGCCATCACCCGCGCCCAGTTGATCGAATTAACGCCGCCGAGCCCGACTTCATCGCGGAAGCCATGATCATTAAAAAGTGCCTTCAGAATGTTCTGGCAATCATCGAAATTACCCTCGATGGCGATATTCTTCACACCGGGATCATCAACAGTTGTCATCATCCGGCGCTGGACGTCGGAGACCCGGCCCCTGGGGTGCATAATGAACGTCGAGACCGCATCACGGCCGCGCATCGCCTCAATAGCCGCGCCGCCGGTATCGCCCGACGTGGCACCGACGATGGTCATCTTGCGGCCCTGCGCTTTCAGAACATGGTCGAAGAGCCCGCCAAGCAGCTGCATGGCAAGATCCTTGAACGCCAGCGTCGGTCCATGGAAAAGCTCAAGCAGAAATGTGCGTTCATCCAATTGCGCAAGCGGTGTCACGGCCTTGTGAGAAAACCCGGCGTAGGCCTTCGCTGCGATGTCACCCAGAGTTTCGTCATCAATGGCCTCGCCGATGAAGGGTTTGATGATCTTCAAACACAGTTCGGCATAGGGCAGTCCGCGCATGGCATTGATATCATTTGGCGTGAACGTCGGCCATTCCATGGGAAGGAAGAGCCCGCCATCACGCGCAAGCCCGGCAAGAAGCGCCTCGTTAAAATCGAGAGCTTTGCCGCCAGGTTCTGCACGTGTACTGATATACTTCATTTATCTTTACTCTCACGCATCCAGATAGCGCGCCTTGACATGGGCTTTGTAGGCGGCGGCAGAAAGCGGCGCGCCGGTTGCCTGTTCGATGAGATCTCCTGCCGAGAGGCTGGAGCCGAGCGAGCGGACATTTTTGTCAAGCCAGCCGAAGAGAGGCTTGAAATCACCCTGGGCCAGACCTGGAAAAATGCCAGGTTCAGCCGTCGTTGCCGCCGCAAACATCTGTGCCGCCGTCATGGCACCAAGCGAATAGGTCGGGAAATAGCCGAACAGACCGGCTGGCCAATGGACGTCCTGCATGACGCCGTCAACATCGCTCGGCGGCGTGATCCCCACCAGATTTTGCATCATTTCATTCCATGCGCCAGGCAGATCAACGGCCTTTAGATCTCCTGCAAGGACCGCCTTCTCAAGCCGGTAACGCAGGATGATATGAAGCGGATAGGTGACCTCGTCTGCATCAACCCGGATGAGCCCGCGCTCAATCTTGCGGTAATGCTTCATGACATTTTCGATCTCCCACGCATCACCGCGCGGGAACGCTTCAGCCAAAAGCGGAGATATATGCCCGATGAACTCTTTGGTTCGCCCGGCCTGCATTTCCAGAAGCAGGGACTGGCTTTCATGCAGGGTCATGCCCTGGGCCTCGCCCACCGGCTGCCCGCGCCATTCCTTTGGCAATCCATTTTCATAGAGCGCGTGACCCGTTTCGTGAACAATGGCGTAGAGACCGGACAGAAAATCATGCTCCAGATAACGGGACGTGATGCGGATGTCACCTTCGGCGCCGCCGCAAAACGGATGATGGCTGTCATCGAGGCGTCCGTGTTCGAAGGGAAAGCCGATGATTTCCATGATCTGGCGGGCGACCTTGCGCTGGGTCTCAACGGGGAATGGTCCCTCGAGCGGTTTTGGAGCTGCCGCGCTGGCCTGCTTTTCAAGAACCTCGTTCAGAAAGCCCGGGAGAAAGGCTTCGAGATCATCGAAGACAACATCGATTTCCGCTTCCGTGCGCCCCTCATCATATCCGTCAAGCAAGGCCTCATAGGGTGAGACGCCAAGCGTCTGCGAAAGCCCGGCCGCCTCTTCGCGCAGGATCTCAAAAGTTTCTTCCAGCATGGGGGCGAGCGTCGCAAAATCATTGGCGGGCCGCGCCTCGCGCCAGGCCATTTCGGTTTCAGAGGTAAGACGAGACTTGCGCGCGACGAGATCGGCGGAGATCGACGTTGCATGAATGTACTGGCGGCGCATCTTTTTCAGGTTTGCACTCTGCCAGTTGTCGAGGCCATCTCCCGCCTCTGCCTCATCCAGGAGATCGCCCATACGCGGATCGACTGTCATCTCATGGCGCAATACCGAAAGCTCGGACATAACCTCAGCCCGGGCTGGAGCCGCGCCTGTGGCCATCATGGTCGCCTGGTCCCAGTTGAGGATACCAAGGGCATTCCCGAGGGCCGCCATGCGTTTCTGACGGGCTTCAAGTTGTTTGTAGGCGTTCACTTTGGCTGTTTCCCTTCGGTTTTTCCAAATCGGAGCCGATCCTGGCTCACATGAAAAGCGATATAGACGCTTAGCAGCGCAAAGGCCAGTCCGAACCATGTGAGGGCATAGCCCAGATGAGAGTTGCGAAAGGTGAGGTTCGGCGCTTCGGGCCTGGGCCAGGGCTCGCCGCCCTCTGCCGGCAATGCCACGACAAAGACCGGCGCTGCGCCGGGCAGAGCCATATATGATGCCATCCCGTTCAGATCCCGAAACATCCAGACGGGGTCGCGCCCCTGATGGCCAGGAACACCAGGCGTTGCCTCACCGGCCAGCAGAACTATCCCGGTAACCGTGACCTCGCCTTCGATCTGCCCCGAGAGGCGCGTGTCGGCGGTTCGCTTCTCATTTGGAACCCAGCCGCGATCAACGAGAACAGGGGCACCGGCAAGAGGAACAAGAGGTGCGATAACCCTGAATCCGGGGCCCTGTTGGTGCGGAGCATAGAAGAAGACTTCCTTGCTGTGATCAAAGATGCCGGTGACACTGACCTTTTGATAACGCATATCTTCAAGGGTCGGACGTTTCAGAGCCTCTTCCAGCGCCACCGGGTCGCCCGTCGCCCGCTGCTGTGACGTTTCGATGAGATCAAGCTTCCATGCAAGGCGTTCGAGCTGCCAGACGCCGAGCCAGCACAGCAAGATGAAGGTGCCAAGAGCGAAGATGGTTTGCCCGAGTAGCGGGCGAAAATAAATCACAGTTCGTCTCCCCCGCCGGCTGAAGGATCTCCTTCAGCAGCCTTGTAGTGGAATTGGAGAGCAAACATGAGCGCTTTCGCCGGGCGCAACAGGCCAAGGCTTAGAATGATGAGAAGCGGCACGGCCGTAACACCGTAAATCCAGTAGGGCGGGCTATAGACGAATTCGACAATGAAAGCCGGAACCAGAACAAGCGTCGAGGCGATCAGCATGATGAAGACCGCTGGCCCGTCGCCCGTGTCATGCGAGGCAAAATCCTGATCGCAGGCGGCACACCTGTTGCGCACCTGGAGGAAGCCCTCAAACAGAGACCCCTTGCCGCACCTTGGGCACTTCATGCGCAAACCGGCGCTGAACGGGTTCGGTGTTTCATATTCACTCGTTTCGACGTTGCTCATCCTTGCAGTCTCTTCACAAACCAGATCCACATCAACAAAAAGGGCCGGAGTTTCCTCCGACCCTTTTGCGCAATGTGCAAATCACTAGTGGGCGGCGGGAACAGCTCCCATTGAGCCCCATACGTAGATGGCGGCAAACAGGAAAATCCAGACGGTATCAACAAAGTGCCAATACCAGGCTGCAGCTTCAAAGCCGAAATGCTGTTCCGGCTTGAAGTGACCAGCGTATACCCGGAAAAGGCATACGAACAGGAAGATTGTTCCGACGATCACGTGGAACCCGTGGAACCCGGTGGCCATGAAGAATGTTGCGCCATAAACGTTGCCGGAGAAGCCAAAGGCCGCGTGAGAATATTCGTAAGCCTGTACGCAGCTAAAGATAATCCCGAGGATAACCGTGATCCACAAGGCCAGCTTTGTGGTCTTGCGATCACCGTGGCGCAGCGCATGGTGGGCCCAGGTCACGGTGAAACTCGATGTGACCAGAATAACGGTGTTAAGAAACGGCAGATGCCACGGGTCAAAGGTCGCGATGCCCTCAGGTGGCCAGACACCGCCGAAGAGCTCGGTCCGATCAACGCGGCCGACAATGTCCCCGGAGGTCGATGTCGGACTTTCGGGAAAGAGTGCTGCGTTGAAGTAGGCCCAGAACCAGGCGACGAAGAACATCACTTCAGACGCAATAAAGAGCACCATGCCGTAGCGCAAGCCAAGCTGGACAACCGCCGTATGATCTTTTCCGCTATTGGCTTCCTTGATGACATCGCGCCACCATCCGACCATGGTGAACAGCACCGCTGCCAGACCGATCAGAAAGACCGCAGGACCTGACGCACCAAAAAGCCCGCCGTTGGCAGTTTGCATCCAGATGATCGCGCCGACCGCCATAATAAAGGCGCCCAGTGATCCAACAGCCGGCCAGGGGCTCGGGTTGACCAGGTGATAGTCGTGATTTACCTCATCATGTGCCATAATTTTTTCTCTTCTTACTTTTGGACTTCATAATTTCGAAGCGGGCCACTGTCAGGCGGCTCGCAAGGTGTTGCTTATCCTGTCTCTTCTTCTACCTCGAAGAAGGTGTAGGACAAGGTAATGGTTTCGACATTGTCGAGGTTTTTATCCCCGGCAATATCAGGATCGACAAAAAAGGTGACAGGCATATCAATGGTTTCGCCCGGCCCGAGAATTTGCTCCGTAAAACAGAAACATTCAATTTTGCTGAAATAACTGCCCGCTTTGGACGGTGACACGTTGAAGGATGCCGTTCCGGTCACCGTTCTGTCGGAGTGATTGGTTGCCCGATAAAAGGCGATCGATGGTTCGCCAACCTTGACACCCATTGTATTTTCCACCGGTTTGAAGTCCCAGGGCATCTGATGTGCCACATTGGCGTCAAAGCGAATGGTCATTGTGCGGTCAAGGATCTGTGTCGGCGCGGCATAGGCAATTTGCGTCGTCCCGGCGTATCCGGTTACACGGCAAAAGATATTGTAAAGCGGCACTGCAGCGTAGGAAAGGCCAATCATGCCGACAAAAATCCCCGCGCAAATGAAACCCGTCGCGTTCTTGCCGCGCAGTCTCTTGCCAGGCGATTTCGTCGCCATAGAGTCTTTTGTATCCGGTGCCGTCACTTTCAGTTCACCTCAAACGCCAAAGTTTGTTGCCAATTTTGCCATTGTGACAAAAAAGATCAGAACGACGAAAGCCAACAAGGCGCCGCCTACGGCGAGGTTCTTGCGCCCACGTTGCTTGAGTTCCTCTTTGCTCAGCGTGACGGGGTTATGCATGGCATCCAGTTCCGGCCACGCCGCATCATTCTTGGTCGCTTCAGTCATGTCTAAACTCCAAAGCCAAGGATGCCGCTGGCGTCCAGGCCCAAAATAAGAAATTCCGCAAAAAGATAAAAGATAGAATAGCCAAACAGCTTCTTTGCTGCGGCGTCTTCCTCGCCGCGCATGCGCCAGATGTTGAAGGCGTAGTAGATGAAAATAGCGCTCAGGATTACTGTCAGGACGCCGTAGATCGGTCCGACAAACCCGAAAGCCAATGGCAGAAGTGCAGTAGGAGCCAGCAACAAGGCGTAGACAAAAATCTGAAGCCGCGTCGATTTCTTGCCCGCTACAACCGGCATCATGGGAATACCGGCGGCCTCATAGTCTCCGGCCCGGTAGAGAGACAGGGCCCAGAAATGTGGCGGCGTCCACATGAAGATAATAGCGAAAAGAGACAGGGAGGCGAAAGACACATCCCCCGTCACCGCCGCCCAGCCAATCATCGGAGGAAGGGCGCCAGCTGCGCCGCCGATGACAATGTTCTGCGGCGTCTTTCGCTTCAACCACATGGTATAAAAAAGTACATAGTAGCCGATCGTCAGTGCAAGGAGAGCTGCAGCGACGAAATTCACCATGAACGCCATCGAGAAGATCGACAAAAAGGACAGCACGAGACCAAGCGTAAGCGCTTCGCTGGCCGGGATACGTCCGGCGGCAACCGCGCGATCTTTGGTCCGTTCCATCTTTGTGTCGATGTCGGCGTCATACCACATATTAAGCGAGGCAGAGGCCCCCGCACCAACCGCAATGGCAAGGATCGCTGCCAGCGCAATAACCGGGTCAATAGATCCCGGTGCCGCGACCAGCCCGATGACGGCAGTGAAGATCGACAGGCGCATGACACCTGGTTTCAGAAGAGAATAGTAGTCACCAACGGTCGCCACTGTTCTTCCTTCTTCCAGGGAGACATCTCCCATAACTTCTATATCTGCAATGCTCTGCGGCATTAGCCAGGCGCCTTATTTAAATTTGGGCAAATCGTTGAATGTGTGGA
>JAUWTJ010000102.1 GCA_030614785.1 Alphaproteobacteria bacterium
CATCCTCACCTAGGGTTTTCCGCGAAGCACAGACCGCTCCGACCATACATACACTAATTGTATAGTACAGGGATTAACATACACTTGAAGTCGACGGCTGGAGCCTTTTTGATGTCCGCCTATGGCTAAAAGCAGACTCAATCATGCTTGCATAGACACGTCTGCTTTGCCATTCGGAACAGACAAGAGGTGCGACCTGTCCAAATCCTGCATTGTGTGCCTTTGTGAGCAGAGGGCGGAGAAGGCGGAGCCTCTGGGCCTACTCCTTATGAATTCTCAAAATCATACTCTGGCTCGCCGACGCCATGAGCGTGCCGTCTTCGGCGAAGAGATGCATGCGGCCGTGGACGAAACCGCCGTGGACCGAGTGTATCTGAATATCGCAGAGCACCCATTCGGTCGGCACGACCTTGCGGAAGCGGATCGTGTTGTCGAGAGAGTTGCCGCCCGCATCCATGCCGATGGCATTGCCAACCGCCGAGGGGAGGAAGTCGGCAAAGATACACAGCGCCGCCGTGTCGATGGGGTGGCCGTTTTTCAGCTTGGCCCAAAGCTGCACATGACCGTCCTCGGAGAACTCGCCGTCCGAGAGGCCGATGCCATAGCGCCCCTTGACGACGCGCACATCGGTGCCCGAATGAAGCGAGACACCCTGATGGCGTTTGGCGTGGCGCGGCCTTGCCTCACAGTCTTCGGGCCGGGCCACTTGCGGCATGACCGCCCATTGATGTGACAGCTCGCTCGGGCGCTCCCCCAGCGCCGCATTGACCGTGAAAATTTCGGTGTCGCCGACCCGCCCCTTGACCCGGGCCTGTGAGTTATATTTGCCCGCAACGGGCACAATCACATCAAGATCGACGGTCGCCGGAACCCGCGCATAGGAAAGGTATTGCGCCGTCGCCCAGACCACCGGGCGCTCACAAGTCCGCTCCATCGCCATCACAGACGACGCAAGGCCAACCCCGCCAAAGAGGAACTGGCGCCCGTCCGGACCGACGGAAATCTCCTCGGTCACCGGCAGATACCAGCGGTTGGGGTTGTGCGTGGACTGGAGGTCGATGAAGGGTTTGCTGGGCACAGGTTTGTTTGGCATAGGAAATACTCGCTCTTGGGTACAGCGTCACTATCTGGCATGCCAAAGAGGTCAGGGCAAGGGCAACTCGGTAGGGTAGATCGCCCCCGATACCCCAAAGTTTGTCGTCCCGGCCTTTCTTGAGCCGGGACCTCAGGGCAGGATCGTGTGTCTAATGACGCCTCGAATTATTCCCCGCATTGTGCCCGGAGGTCCCGGCTCTACGCTTCGCTGCGGCCGGGACGACACTTACAAATGTGTGTGGACCCCGAATCCTGCTATGTGATCAAGGATTGTACGGCGTCGTATTAGAGAGAGAAATCCATGGTCATTGCAGGTGCGGTCAAGGTTCTGAAGGAGACCTTCGGGTTTGAAGGGTTTCGCGAGGGTCAGGAGGAAGCGATCCGGGCAATCCTTGAAGGCCGCGATGTGCTGGCCATTATGCCGACCGGGGCGGGCAAGTCCCTGTGCTTTCAGGTCCCGGCACTGATGCGACCCGGCCTGACCATTGTTGTCTCGCCGCTCATCGCCCTCATGCAAAATCAGGTCGAGGCGCTGCGCCTCTCTGGCGTTGCCGCCGCTGCGATAAATTCAGCCCGGAGCCGCGAGGAAAATGTCGAGATCTGGCGCCGCGTCGCCGCCGGAGAAATCCGCATCCTCTATATGGCGCCCGAACGCCTGATGACCGAGCGGATGCTCCAGGCCATCGAGAAGATCGGCCCGACGCTCTTTGCCATTGATGAGGCGCACTGCATCTCGCAGTGGGGACCCGCATTCAGGCCGGAATATGAAGAGCTGCGCACCCTGAAAACCCGCTTCCCGACAACTCCCGTTATTGCGCTGACCGCAACGGCAGATGCCCTGACCCGCGACCATATCGCCGAGAAACTTTTCGGCGGCAAGGCGGACCGGATCATGACCGGGTTTGATCGCCCGAACCTTGAACTTCATGTCTCCATGAAACAGACCCCCAAGGCGCAGGTCAAAAAATTCCTGAAAACCCGAAAGGGTGAAAGCGGCATTGTCTATTGCCTCAGCCGCAAGAAGGTCGAGGATTTTGCTGCGTTTCTGGCAAAAGAGGGCCATCTGGCGCTGCCTTATCATGCGGGCATGCCGTCCGACGCACGGGCGCGAAACCTTGACCGATTCATGCTGGAAGACGGCGTCGTCATGGTCGCCACAATTGCTTTTGGTATGGGGATCGACAAGCCGGACATCCGCTTTGTCTTTCACACCGACCTGCCGGCTGGTCCCGAAGCTTATTATCAGGAGATCGGCCGCGCCGGGCGCGATGGCCTGCCTGCGACAGTCCACATGCTCTATGGCTTTGACGATATTCGCATGCGGCGTATGTTCATCGAGGAAGAAGACACCGACGACGATCGCAAGCGCCGGGAACATCAGCGCCTCAATGCGCTGCTGGCTTTTTGCGAGGCGCCCGAATGCCGCCGACAGACCCTGCTGGCCTATTTCGGCGAGGACATCGCGCCGTGCGGTGCCTGCGATACCTGCCTTGAGCCGGTCGAAACCCTTGACGGGACAAGTGCCGCGCGGATTGCTTTTGGTGCCATCCAGGATACCGGCGAGCGCTTCGGTGTCGGCCATGTTGTTGACGTGATCCGCGGCGGCGATACTGAAAAAGTCACAAAATTCGGCCATGATCGCCTCGCCAGCTTTGGTGAGGGCCGCGACATGCCGAACAACACCTGGCGCACCATCCTGCGCCAGCTCGTCGCGCGCGGCTTTCTTGAAATTGACATCGCGGCCTACGGCGCTTTGCGGCTTGCTCCCAAAGCCGGGGGCCTGCTGCGCGGCGAGGAAGAGTTCCGCTATCGCCCCGATGTGAAATCAAAATCCGAAACTGGCTCGAAGCAAAAGACCCGCGAGGCGGTTGCCGATCTCGCCCCCGAGGCCGAAACCCTGTTCGCCCGGCTCAAGGCCTTGCGCACCGACCTTGCCAAAGCACGCGGCGTCCCCGCCTATGCCATCTTCCCCGACAAGGCCCTCATCGACATGGCCGCAAGACGCCCCGCCAATGACGAGGAATTCGGTGAAGTCTACGGCGTCGGCAAGGCCAAGCAGAAAAAGTTCGGCGCGCTCTTCCTTGACGCCATAAGACAAGAGGTCGCTTGAGCCTTGTTCAACAAGCGACCTCTTGCAATAGAGTCCGGCCTTGTCAGCCAGCTGATGGCTCAAGCTGCTTCATCTTGAACAAAAGCCCTGCAGCTGCCGCGCCGATCATCGGTGCCACAATAAACAGCCACATTTGTGACAGGGCCTGGCCGCCAACAATGAAGGCGGGACCAAAGCTGCGCGCCGGATTAACCGAAACACCGGTGACCTGAATGCCGACGATATGGATCATAACGAGGGTCAGGCCAATTGCCAGCCCGGCAAAACCGGCCGGTTCTCCTTCGGACGTGACGCCGAGGATCACCACGACAAAGATGAAGGTTGCCACGATCTCGAATATGAGAGCCGACACAAGGGAATATTCACCAAGATAACCGCTGCCCCATCCGTTCTGACCCAGACCGTTCGTGGCAATGTCATACCCCGGCGATCCTGACGCGATGAGATAAAGGAACCACGCGCCGATGACAGCGCCGCCAACCTGGGCGCCCCAGTACAGCGCCATATCCTTAATCCCCATGCGGCCCGCGACGAAAGCCCCAAAGCTTACGGCAGGATTGATATGGCAGCCCGACACGCGTCCAATGCCGTAGGCCATCGCAACAATCGCAAGCCCGAAGGCAAAGGCAATGCCAAGCTGTCCGACCTGATCTCCTGCGAGAACGGCGGCCCCGCAACCAAACAGAACAAGCGTAAAAGTACCTATGAATTCAGCGAAGAGTTTTGTCATTGCAGAACCCTTTCCGTAATCATAAAAGCGCTATGTACGGAGGAATCTACATCACAGTCAGACGCTGCGCAAACTTGCAAGGGTTATGTGAAATCGCTCAGCGTTCCGGAATATCTTTCGCCTCAATGAGATAGTAAAACTCCTTGTCATACAATCTGTGTACAAACCATGCTGTCAGGCCGTAGGCATGCTGGACATAATTGCGCTGTGAGGCATGGATTTTCCAGCCGCGCAGTTTGGCCCACGCTTCGCCGGGCATGGCGACATTGGCGGGCGGCTGATTGGCGACGACACGCTTGCCGGTCTCACCCGCAAAGCGCCCCATCATGCGGGTGGGCGCCAGCGCATAGGCGATGTGGCTCGGGCCCGCATAGCCATCAACCGGATCGGCTCGCAATTCCTGTATGACAGTTTCGGCGGCAAGACCCATTTTCTTGTGATCCGCATGGTCGGAAAATCCGCTCTCCGGCCAGAAGGTCACCACCAGATCCGGCCTGTGCCGCAGCATACGCTGGCGGACCGCATCGGTAAGAGTTTTCAGCGGGATATCCTTCAGCCCGCTATCGGGAAAATCCAGCACATCATGATAGTCGACGCCAAGTGCCCAGGTGTTCTTGAGAGCTTCGGCCTTGCGCACCTGGCCGAGGTCTTCGAGGCGAGAAATTTGCGGCATGGGCGTTCCCGCTTCACCCTTTGTCGCGGTCAAGGCGGCTGTGTGAATAGCCTTGTCCTTCGCCGCCCGAATAAGCAATCCCGTCACAAGCTGTTCGTCATCCGGATGGGCAAAAACCGCGAGCACGCTTTGCGCCTCCACATGCTGCGCAACGGATCCGACCTTGCGCACACCCGGCTCCTCAAACATCCAGTTGAGGGCCATGAGCACCCCGAACAATGCAATGAGAAGGGCTCCAACGAGCCCGGAAATAATTTTGTGTCTGGATATCAATGACATAACAACGTCCTCTGTCTGCTTTGATCGACTGGTTCAGATGACGATCCTGTATGTTTGTATGTTCTACTTCTTCGCAGGCGGCGGTTGCTTGCGGGCAAACACCCAGCTGTCGCCGCTCGACATATCGTCGCGGAATGTGTAGCCATCGAGGCTCAAGGCCTTGAGGTCATCCGGGCTTGAGGCGCGCGACGTAATGATTTCCCGCGCCATCAACCCGCGCGCTTTTTTGGCAAAGAAGCTCAGAGTTCGGGCCTTGCCGTCCTTGATATCGCGAAACACCGGCGTGATGATTCGCGCCTTGATATCCTTCGCCCGCGCGGCAGTGAAATACTCATTGGACGCCAGATTGATCACCACCGGATGCGCGTGGGGCTTGACCGCAGCATCAATCGATTTGGCCAGCTTGTCGCCCCAGAAGGCATAAAGGTTCTTGCCTTGCGGGTTGCTCAGCTCACGGCCCATCTCAAGGCGGTAGGGCTGAATAAGATCCATCGGGCGCAGGATACCGTAAAGCCCCGAAAGAATGCGCAGGTGGTCCTGGGCAAAGGCAAGGTCATCGTCGGAAAGACTGGATGCATCAAGGCCGAGATAGACATCCCCGGCAAAGGACAGCACAGCGGGCTTGCTACCCACGGCGTTGGCCTTCTTCTTGAAGGACTGGAAGCGTTCATAATTGAGCGTGGCCAGGTCATCCGAAAGGTGCATGAGGGACTTGATCTCGCCCTTTGAAAGCTCGCGCGCCCGGTCGACCAGCTTGTGTGCCTCGCTCAGATAGTGCGGCTTTGTCGGCTCCAGCCCGATGGGGCTTGCCGAGAAATCAAGCCGCTTGGCCGGTGAAATAACTGTGAGCATGAACGCATTTCCTTCGATTCGTCGTTGAAGCGACGCTACCATTCAGGCAGGTATTTGAACAACCACACTTTTTGAAATGATTTTAATCGGGTGGCGATCACATGGAAAGAATGAGGGAATAGATGGCAGAAAAGATCTTGAGCGGTGCATGCCTGTGTGGAGCCGTGACCTACGAATTGACTGGCCCGTTTGATTTCTTCGGGTTTTGCCAGTGCTCGCTTTGCCGCAAGGTGACCGGCGGCGCCTTTGCCACCAACCTCTTTGTCGCCCTCGAGCGATTCACCTGGGCGTCCGGCGAAGACAATCGGATCGATTACAAAATGCCGCCGCCGAAGAAATTTGGCAACGCTGCCTGCAAGACCTGCGGCTCGCGCGTGCCCCGTGTCCTGTCGTCCGGCGACCGCGTTCTCATTCCAGCTGGCAGTATCATGGAAGATCCGGGCATTGCGCCAACGCTGGTTTGCACCGAGGATCACACAGAGTGGTTTACCGGTCTTGAGAAGGCTGTATCGGGCGAGCCGCGATAAAGTGGAAATGCTCGACCGCCGGATTTTGTGGCACGGCAAAGCGCTCTGTTTCAACTGAGCTGAAGTGTTGTCTCAGCCGTGCTTCAAACTGCGGTGCCTCAACCGCCGACCAGAAGACGAGGGCGCCATCGGGCGACAGTCTTGATGCCAGGCTTTGCAAACCCTCTGTCTGGTAGAGCCTGGCGTTGCCCGGATGCACAAGGGCTTCGGGACCATTGTCGACGTCAAGCAGGATGAGATCGAACAGGGCCGTCCCGCCTGCCAGACAGGTCACAACATCCTGCAGCACCAGATTGACACGCGGATCATCAAGCCATGGACTGTTGAGGTTTTGCGCCGGACCCTTCAGCCACCGGGCAATAGCCTGGCTGATTTCAATCACATGGACCTCGGCTGCCGGGCATCGGCGGCACACTTCGGCCAGCGTAAACCCGAGGCCGAGCCCGCCAATGAGGACCCCTTCCGGCATCTGCCCAAGGCGCTCAAGACCGAACCCGACAAAAGCTTCTTCCGATCGAACCGCCTCGGAGGTCATAAGCTCGAGCCCGTCCGACCGAATCATAAAAGCGCCGTCGCGCTCATAAAGGGTGAGTTCGGCGCCTTCCGGCAGCGTGTCTTTGTCGATGAGCTTCCAGTGGGTCATGGGCGCGCCAGCTAATGGCCTTCAAACACCGGCGCACGTTTCTCAAAGAACGCCTTGCGCGCTTCCTCGCCATCCTTTGACTGGAAGGCGCGGCGGATTGAAGCCAGCTCAAATCGAACATGGGCTTCAAGGTCCGGCAGCCCCGAGCTTTTGCCAATCACGCGTTTGGCAAGCCGCGTCGTCACCGGCGACCATTTGGCAATCTGGGCGCAATAGTCGGCTAGCCGTTTCGAAAGATCCGCGTCTTCGACAACTTCACCGGCCATACCAAGCGAGACCGCTTCGGCGCCTTCGACGGTCCGGTTTTCCAGCATGAAGCGCATTGCCTGCTCGTAGCCGATTGCCTGTGGCAGGGTCCAGGACAGGCCGCCGTCGGGCGAGCCGCCAATGCGTGTGTAACCTGCCATCAGCCGCGCAGAATGCGCCACGATCCGGATGTCTGCGGCCATGGCGAGCGAAAGCCCGGCACCAACCGCAACGCCGTTGATGCCGGCCACAATCGGTTTGTCACAAAGCTCGCGCAGCACCAGCGGGAAGCGCCCGACCCAGCTGATATCATCCAGCAGGGCGTCCTGTGCCGACAGGGGAGTGGCGTGATCGCGTCCCGGGCTGAGATCAAGCCCGGCGCAAAAGGCATCGTCCGTGCCGGTGATGGCAATGACCCAGGTGTCATCATCATGGGCGGCATCCTCGACCGCCGTCACAATGGCCCACGCCAGCTCATCGGACAGGGCATTCTTTTTTTCGGGTCGATTAAGGCGCAGGGTGCGCACGCGGCCATTTTGCTCGGTTACAAGAACATCGCTCATCCCGGGTCTCCTGTTATTTTGTGTTGTTGCAACATTTAGCCTACTCTGCCCCAGGTCAGGTGGAAAGTGAAGGATCACCAAAGGGGCCGGAGAAAATACCACGGCGTGATTGATCAGGAATGAGGCGAGCGGTGCAGGCAATAACCATGTCACGAAATAACCAGGAGCGGGTGCGAGGCAGCACGCTTGCCTGTGGTATCGTCGGGCTGTCAGCCCTCTTCGGCATCATGGTTGCGGGTCTTTCACCAGCGCTCTTCACCCCGGCGCATGCAGCGCTGGAACAACCCGGCGGCGCTTCGACGTCTTCTGCCTACTATGAAGACGCCCGTGCGCTGGTTGATCGCGGTGAGTTGAAGGCGGCAGTCATTCAGCTCAAGAATGCCCTCGGCAAGGATCCCGATCACCTCGCGGCGCGTTTGCTGCTCGGGGAGGTCTATACAAAGCTCGGGTTTGCCCTGGCCGCTGTCGACGCGTTTGAGACTGCGGCGGCACTGGGCGCCGACGATAGCCTGGTCGTCGTGCCGCTCTTCCGGGCCCATCTCATCAGCCGCAATTACAAAAAGATCCTCGCCGATATTGATATCAACGCCAGGCCGCGCTCCATTCGCGCAGATCTCCTGATCATTCGTGGCCATGCTCGCCTTGAAATTGGAAATTATGCCGACGCCGAAAAAGATTTTGGTGAAGCGGCAGCGCTTTCGCCACGTGACAGTGCCCCGCTGGTCGGCGAGGCTCTGGTTCATTTCAACAGGGGAGAGCCCGGGGACGCCGAGGCCGCTATTGAAAAGGCGGTCGAAATGGCGCCTGACGATGCGTCCGCATGGTTTGTCAGGGGGGAGATAAAACGAGCCCGGATGATCAACCCCGGCGCTATCGAAGACTATACGCGCGCCCTTGCAATCAACCCCCGGCATTACAAGGCCCGTCTGGCCCGGGCAGCCCTTGGCATTGACACCCGAAAATTTGAGAACGCGAAGGCAGATCTTGATTTTCTTGAGGAGCGCTATGACAATGACCCTCAGGTTACCTATTTCAATGCGCTCATCCTGCTGCAAGAGGGTAAATGGCAAGGTGCAGAGGAAGCGCTCGACACAGCTCTTGCCTTCGCGGAACGTCAGGCAGCAAATCGCGGGACTGAAAATCCGCAGAACACACTGCTTGCCGGTGTTGTCCGCCTTCTCAAAGGTGACCAGGAACAAGCCTATCGTCTTCTGTCAGATCATGTCGATCTTGTGCCGGACGATCCGGCCGGGCGGATGGTCCTGGGGCGTGTTCTGATCATGATGGATGAACCGGCAAGGGCTCTCAATGTTCTGGCCCCTGTGCGCCGCTTTACCCCGCAGAGCCCGGAGCTCTATGCCCTTATGGGCGTGGCACATATGCGATTGGGCGATTATGCCGAAGCGACAGACTACCTTGATCAGGCCATTGCCCGGGCGAGCGATACGGTACCGTTCCAGATGGAAATTGCGCGGATGAAGATCAAGGATGGTAAGGAAGCGGGCGCCCGCGAACGCCTCGTGGAGACACTGAAACTGGATCCGGGATCCATAGAGGCCAACTACATATTGGCCTATCTCGAAATAGGTAACCGCAATTATCCTGCCGCCCGAAACTACGCG
>JAUWTJ010000140.1 GCA_030614785.1 Alphaproteobacteria bacterium
GATCTACCTGTGCAACCCGCATAACCCCGTCGGGCGGGTCTGGACCAAGACCGAGTTGCAGCGACTGGGCGAGATTTGCGCGCGGCATGATGTGCTGGTGGTGTCGGATGAGATTCACGGCGATATCACGTTTCCGGGTCGGCGTTATACCCCCTTTGCCGCGCTTGGCCCGGCTTATGCGGAAAATTCGATCACCTGCCTGTCTCCTGCCAAAAGCTTTAACATCGCCGCCTGTTGTTCGGCCTTTACGGTGATTTCGAACGCGACGCGGCGCAAGGTGTTTCAGGTTGAAAACAGCCGTCTGACCGTCAATAAGAACAACGCATTTGCCAGTGCGGCGATGGTTGCAGCCTATGCGCAGGGCGGTGAATGGTTGGACGATGCTTTGAGCTATATCGCAGGCAATCTTGCGTTGGTGCGCACGCATCTGGAAAGCCATCCCAACGTGACCCTGATCGAACCCGACGGGACATTTCTGCTGTGGCTAGACTTTCGCGCGCTCGGATTGTCGCCGGACGATCTGACCGCCTTTCTGCGCCAGCGCGCGGGCTGGGCCGTAACTCGCGGGCAGGCCTTCGGGGTCGAGGGCGAAGGGTTTGCCCGTCTGAATATCGCCTGCACTCGCGCCACACTGAAAGATGCATTGCAGCAGCTGTCAAAGGCTATCACTGAACATTCCATCACCCAAAAAACAGGAGCTCTCCAATGACTAACGTAACCGTATATGATCCAGCTATGTGCTGTTCCACCGGCATTTGTGGTGCCGAAGTTGACCAGCAGCTTGTCACCTTTGCCGCCGACCTTGATTGGCTGAAATCGAAAGGCGTCGCGGTCACGCGCATCAATCTGTCCCAGGAACCCGCCAAATTCGCCGAGAACGACAAGGTCAAGGCGGTGCTGGAAAGCTCCGGCATCGAGGGGTTGCCGGTTATCATGCTCGGCGATGCGCTGAATTCGTCCGGCCGATATCCGGCGCGGAGTGAACTGGCCGAAATGGCGGGCGTCGCGTACACGCCTGAAACCGGAACTCCGGTTCAGGAGGCCAGCACAAGCGGGTGCTGCGGCGGCAGCAAGAGTGTCGAAGAAACCTCCTCCAGCTGTTGCTAAACCTGCCCTGTCGATTTCAAACCAAAAGCGAGTAATTCCATGTTCCAGAGCCTGCCCAAATTCATCTTCTTCACCGGCAAAGGTGGCGTTGGCAAAACCTCGCTGGCCTGTGCCACAACGCTTGATCTTGCTGGCAAGGGCAAGAAGATCTTGCTGGTCAGCACGGATCCCGCATCGAATGTTGGACAGGTTTTTGAAACCGAGATCGGCAACAGGATCACGGAAATCACCTCCGCCCCGGGCGTTGATGCGATCGAAATCAACCCCGAGGAGGCGGCAGCTAAGTATCGTGAGCGCATCGTCGGGCCGATACGGGGCATTTTGCCCGAGGAGGCACTGAAAAGCATTGAAGAACAGCTTTCCGGTGCCTGCACCATCGAAATTGCCGCCTTTGACGAGTTTACAGCCCTGTTGACTGACAACGATCTGGTGGACCGCTATGATCACGTCATTTTCGACACCGCGCCGACCGGTCACACGATCCGGATGCTGAAATTGCCCGGCGCCTGGTCGGGATTTCTGGAAGCCGGCAAAGGAGACGCGTCATGCCTGGGCCCGCTGGCCGGACTGGAAAAGCAGCGCGACCGTTATGCGGCTGCGGTTGACCGGCTGTCTGACGGGGATGCCACGCGGCTGGTTCTGGTGGCGCGGCCTCGGCATTCCGCACTAGCCGAGGTGGCCCGAACCTCTTCCGAACTGGCTGCCATCGGAATCGGGAACCAGCATCTGGCAATCAACGGCATGATGCCCGAGGAGATCGGCGGCGATCTGCTGGCTTCGGCCCTCTTGAAACGGGATCAGGATGCATTGGCGGGGATGACGCCCGAAGTTGCGGCCCTGCCGCGCACGGTTTTCGCGTTGCGTTCGGAAAACCTTGTCGGCCTTACGGCGTTGAAACGATTTGCAGCCGGCGAAAAGGACGTGGTTGTCAGTGCGCAATCAGCCACAAAGGAGAAATCGGGTTTCCCAACGCTTGGGGAGCTGGTCGACGATATCGAAGGCCCAGGCAAGGGTCTGATCATGTTCATGGGCAAAGGCGGTGTCGGGAAAACGACCATGGCGGCTGCGGTGGCCACCGAGCTGGCAGCTCGTGGCTACGAGGTCTTGCTGACCACCACTGATCCGGCCGCCCATATTACAGAAACGCTGGTGGGCAACCAGCCCGGCCTGACGGTCAGCCGTATTGATCCCGCCGTGGAAACCGCGAACTACCATGCCGAGGTGATGGCGACCAAGGGCAAGGATCTGGACGACCAGGCCCGCACGATGCTGGAAGAAGACCTGCGTTCACCCTGCACCGAAGAAATTGCGGTTTTTCAAGCATTTTCCCGGGTGATCCGTGAAAGTGACCGGAAATTCGTCATCATGGATACCGCCCCGACCGGGCATACGTTGTTGTTGCTGGATGCGACGGGGTCCTATCACAAGGACATTCTGCGCCATCAGGACGAGGCGAGCCGCGCCCGTCTGGTCACCCCGATGATGCGCCTGCAGGACACCGAACAGACGAAAATCGTGATCGTGACCCTGCCAGAAACTACACCGGTTCTGGAGGCGACCTATCTGCAGAACGATCTCCGCCGCGCCGGGATCGAGCCGTGGGGCTGGATCATAAACTCCAGCCTCGCCGCTGCCGAAACAAACCAGCCGCTGTTGCGAAAACGCGCCCGGTCGGAACATGAGCAGATTGCAAAAGTGCGAGACAAGTTGTCAAAACGCTATGCGGTTGTGCCGATTCAGGCGGTCGAGCCGGTGGGGGTCGAAAAACTGAAAGGTCTGTGTCGCAGGGCGCTCGACTCGGCCGCGGCGTGATCTGGCACTCAGTCGCGGGTAGGGTATCCCTACACCCCCTAGGTCATAGACTCATTAAATCTAAGCCAAATTCTCAGAGATGCAAGTTTGATTGATGCGAGATAGTTGTCATCGCGCTTGTCGTATCGTGTTGCCACGGCCCTGAAGTGTTTGAGTTTATTGAAGAAACGTTCGACAGCGTTACGTTGCCTGTAGAGCCACTTGTTGAATGGTGGAGGTTTGAGGC
>JAUWTJ010000132.1 GCA_030614785.1 Alphaproteobacteria bacterium
CAGCCTGCTTGTCGGAATTGCGTTTGCCGGACGCCTTTTTGACATCGGCCTTTGGCTTTGTAAGGCTTTTCTCAAGCAACGGCGCCATGTTCTGGTCGGCCTTCTTGCGGACATTTTCCGGCAATGGCATATGGACATAGTCGGCCATGTCGTCCTGCTTTCCTGTCTCAACTTCAGGAACCGCAGCTTCGATTTTGACTTCATTTGTTTCATCAACAGGAGCCGGCTGGATCCGTTCTTTGCCGGGATTCGCCTTTATCTGCGCGCTTACCTTATCCTTCTCGACTCCTGTCTGCTTGTCGCCGTCCTTGCGTTGCTTCTCTGCCCGTTTGGGGTCTGCATCGCCTTTAAGTTCAGCCTTGGGAGGTTTGCCGGCACTTGTGTTGACACCATCATCCTTTGTGCGAATGCCGGACATAAAGCTGAGTACGCGATCCTTGAACCAGGAAATCCAGCTACCGGATGGCGATTGATCCAGCGCCTTATTATTCCTGGCGTTATTAAGGGGCTTTGCCAGATCCTTATGCTCCGGAAGTTTCTGCTGGGTAACCGGTTTTGGCTGTTTTTCTTCAATGGCCGTTTCCTGGGCGCTCCTCTCCTCACCGGGAGACGGTTGTGCCGACATTGCACCCTTGCCGGCTTTGGCAACCAGTTTCGGCGCGGAATCAGCCTCAAGCTTTTTCTCGGCCTTGAGGGCTTCCGACACGCCGGCCCCAAGGGTTGGATACGATGCGGCAATACGCGATGCCGGCGAAGTCATGAAATCATTCAGCATGCCGTCTGAACTGCCGCCCTTGAGTGGTTTGGGTGCAGGTGCTGCCTTATGTTCTCCCAACCGTTTTTCTTCAGGCTCTTTCTTCTTGGCGACTTTCTTTTCTTCCCCGCCCCCAGCGGGTTTCTGTTTTGCTTTTCCGCCTTGCGCCTTACCCTTTTCACCGGGCCCCCGCGTTTTTTTGTCCTTTTTTATTCCGGCTTCGGCCTCGGCCTGCTCCTCGACCTGAGCCGGCGTCTGCATCTCTCCTTCCACCGGCGGCACGAGACCGGGCATAGGTGCGCCGCCGAGAATCAATGGGCCATTATCCTGTGTCTGGGTCGCAGGCGACGGGGTCGTTGCCGCTGCTGTTTCCACCGGCTGCCGCCTGATCCGGCTGTCCTGCTGGACAACATGGGTCAGTTCGTGAGCGAGAAGGTGCTCCCCCCTCTCAGTATTCGGCTGATATTTGCCTTCGTTGAAATAGATATGGTTCTCATGCGTGAATGCTTGAGCATGAATGGATTTGTTCATATGCACCGCATCAGAGTTGATGTGCACGCGCACGTTCGAGAAGTCCGCCCCGATGCTTTCACCCATTCGGGTCCGCATACCGCTGGACAGCGTAGATCCGGAGGACTTGCTGCTGTTCATTCGGTTGTTGAAGCTTTCATCCGTCTGGATAGGCTCATTCGACTCCATTTTCTGCGAGATTTCGTCCTCTGTCTGTTCCTGAACAGGTGGCGCTCTCTCATCTTCCACAACTCGATCGGCTGTGGCTTCTGCCTCCAGTTCATACGCGTCGTCCAATTGGGTAACGTTGTCCTCCAGTTTCGCTTGCGCCGCTTGTGCGGGTGGGTTGAGGAAATCATTCGGTTCCCTCTCTGGTGCGGGCGGTTTGAAATCGATCTGCTCCCCATAGACCTCGAGCACACTACCACCGCCTGTTTGGATAGCACCGTTCTCTCGACGACCGCCTTGGACAATCCGCATTCGGAAGCTGTGCCACTTGTTGTGGGTCACATCGGAAGTCGCCACATTTTCGAAATTGAGGGCATCGAACTCAGCCTGGGTAATGACGACACGTCCACGATCAGCAGTCGCAGTATTGGCAGTAACGCCACCTTCTGCCAATGTGCCGCCGTCTGTAGCTTCAGCCTTTGCTGCCCATGACTCGGGAATGCGTTTCGGGATCGTAATTGCCCAGGGCTTTGTGTTGTCTCGCTCCTTGATGATTCTGTTTGCGATCAGCGTGTCCTGATCGACACGGTACGACTGTCCATCGTACCCAAGATTCACGCTGATCCGCACCTTGCCTTCGCTGTTCATGTTAACTTTCTCAAACACTTCGAAGTACGCAGGTGCATTAAAACGGTTGACCTGAGGCGCGACATTGAATCCTTGGTTGCTCGCATTGCCCATCACGTTCCATGCGATCAGGTGGCCTCCACGATAAATCGTGGTTCTATCTCTAGTCGCTATCATCTCTTCATCGATGCCAGCGTGGCCCACGCCAGATACGAATCGGGACGCCCCTCTTCCTTCGGAGCCGCCTTTGCCTTCTTTCTCAGCAATCACGGCATCAGGTATCGACAGACTCTGACTCCTGTTTTCGAACCGTTCACTCCTTACATTGTCAGCCCCGAAGACAAAGACGACAGCGGCGTATGGGGTTGCACCCGAACGGAAGGAATGGCTCACGAATCGTGATGTCTGGTTCCCTCTTGCGTCTTCGGTGCCTTCTCCCTCCCCAGAGAGTTTGGTGAACATTGGCTCTGACGCGTAGTACTCAATGCGAGAGCCTTCGTTGTTGAAAGTCAGACGGATATCCGAAAGTGCATTATTTTGTTTGATTTCGGGAAGCTTTGCACGTATTTGAGCGCCTGTTTTGTTTCCGCTCCTGATGAACTGCTCCATCTCCGTACGTGCACGTTCCTTCTTCTGTTCAGGCGTCATGTTGGCCGGATCGACAGCCTGCTGGGCGGCCGGGTCGCCGCGCCCGCGCAGCCGGTTCAATATGCTGCGACCTCTGGCAACAATCCAGGCAACGACTCGGTCCACGCCATTGTCGACCTTTGCCTGCACCTTCTTGATCACGTTCTGAATTTTTTGACCGATGCCGCCAAGACCGATGAGGCGGGCCAGGAAACTGATGATCACCGGGATGGTCCGGGCCATGGATAGTTCAACAAAGTCGGCCGCCTCCTGGATCTTGCCGCTGGCGATCCGGGCCACCGAATTTACCACTGATTCAACCAGATCTAGGATCTGATTAATCCGTTCGATGAAGAACATGATCGTGTTGTAGATCGAGATGATCGCCTGAATGACCGCACCGGCCGGGGTCAGCAGGGAGGCCAGCTTGGTCACCGCCAGGGTCACGACCTTTTCGATGATCCAGTTGCGGATGCTCTCCATGATCGTATCTTTGAGGTTGCCGATATATTCGATCAATTTTTCCCACAAAGCGCCTGGCCCCTCGCTAACCAGGAGGCGGACAATTTCAAAGGCCGTCTCCAGATAGGAAACCGCCCGTTCGCCCAGATGACGAACCAGCTTTTGACGGATGCGAGGCCAGGTGAGTCCCAGGATCTGCAGGACCAGGGAGACGATGCCCTTCAGATCAAAGCGCTCCGGAAGCTGAATTCCGGCACTGCCCAGGGTACCGGTCAGCCAGCCGATCAGGCCGGTCCTCAGATGGTTGAGTATATTGCCGGAGAACTGCCTGAAGCCCTTCATAACCGCGTCAATCAGGTGGCCGACAAATTCGATCGGTTTTTTGATAATCTTGATAAAGGTACTTCTGGCCTTCTTGAGGATCGCCAATACCCGGGCACCGGTCGGACCCAGGACGCCTTCGAAGATAAACTCCAGTACCTTCATGCCGACCTCAATTGCAAAGTCGATGAGCATCCTGACCGGTTCTGTGAAAATGGCCACGACCCGTTCAAAGGCGCCTATTGGATCGGTCAGGTCATTGATACTGAAGGATTGCCAGATTTGCGTAAAGGCGTTGGCAAAGGCTGCGCCGATCAGGCCTAGTTTTTTGATCGCCTTTTTAAGCCAGGCAAAGGCCTTGTCAATGGCGC
>JAUWTJ010000118.1 GCA_030614785.1 Alphaproteobacteria bacterium
ATACTTATTCTTTTTGTCGCTATCCTCGACCCAGCGACTGCCTTGTTTTTAGGCCGAATTAATATAACCCAGTACCTCTTTCAAGTTCTTGGAACTCTGGCTTTATTTTATGGGCCGGCAGCAGTAATTTTTGCTGTTGTGCATCTGACCCCGAGAACAGGCTTCTTTCGCAGGCGGCTGGATAGTTTGACACTTAGAATTCCTGTTTTGGGCCGAGCTGTCCGACAGATTGACCTGAATGACATCATCCCACTCCTCGTCCTTCATGCGCATGAAGAGATTGTCTTTGGTAATGCCTGCGTTGTTGATCAGGATATCGAGAGAGCCCATGGCCGCTTCAGCTTCCTTGGGGAGTGCTGCGACAGCTTCATTATCACATAAATTACAGGGGAGTATGTGAGTTCTCTCACCCATCGCAGAAGCGACTTCCTCGAGCTTTTCTTTCCGCGTTCCTGAGAGCGTAACTGTCGCGCCGGCGCCGTGCAGCGCCGATGCAATCGCGCTGCCGATACCGCCCGAGGCACCGGTGACCAGCGCGCATTTTCCTGTGAGATCAAACATGGGGCTTCTCCCTTTTTCTGTCATCCTCGGGCCGCGCTTCTGCGCGGAGCCGGGGATCTTGTTGGTTTCATACTCCGCCGTGAGAAGATCCCCGGCCGGCTTCGCCGCCGAGGATGACACGGAAATGGTGGATACTATCCCTTCAATTCGGCGCAGAACGCCTCGATGTCTTCCGGTGTCTGGATGGCGGTGGAGGCGAGCGACTTGTCGATGCGCTTGACCATCTGGGTTAACACCTTGCCGGAGCCAAGCTCGACCATTTGCTCGACGCCCTCGCCCGCCATCCACTGGACACATTCGCGCCAACGCACCATGCCCGTCACCTGCTCCACCAGCAGCCCGGGAATGAGCGATGCGTCTGTGATTGCCCGAGCGGTCACATTGGCGACCAGCGGCACTGACGGCGCGTTAATGGCTATATTCGCCAGCGCCTCGGCCATGGCGTCGGCCGCAGGCTGCATCAGAGCACAATGGAACGGCGCGCTGACCGTCAGCGGCATGGCCTTTTTGGCGCCCGCTTCCATCGCCAGAGTGCAGGCCCGGTCAATCGCCACCTTGTCGCCGGAGAGAACCACCTGGCCGACCGCATTGTCATTGGCTGTCGCGCAGACGCCGTCTTTCGCCGCATCCTGCGCAACCTTTTTGGCCGCATCGAAATCGAGCCCGAGCAGGGCCGCCATGGCACCGACACCCACAGGTACCGCCTTTTGCATCGCCTGACCGCGAATTTTCAGAAGCTTCGCCGTATCAGACAGCGAAATTGCGCCCGATGCCGCCAGCGCCGAATATTCCCCGAGCGAATGCCCCGCCACAAAGCTGGCGTGATCGGCAAGCGCACAGCCATTTGCCTCAATCATCCGGATCACCGCCACACTGACTGCCATCAACGCCGGCTGGGTGTTTTCGGTCAGGGTCAGATCCTCGATCGGGCCTTCAAACATCAGGTTTGAGAGGTTCTGGCCCAAAGCTTCATCGACCTCCTTGAAGACGTCCGCCGCAACGCTTGAGGCCTCGGCCAGCGCCTTGCCCATACCAACGGCCTGGCTGCCCTGGCCGGGAAACGTAAATGCCCGTTTCATGGATTTCTGCCCTTTATGAGAGAGTGTGGGAAACGCAAGAAACCGCGCTTCAAATCAAGGCCCAAGTAACCGGGGCGGCGAGCCCAAGTCAACCGGATATCGGAGTGTATCTGGACAGATCGGACTTGACCCTGACGCAAATTCTGCCACCTTTCGTTGGTTGAGATAATAACAAGTCCCGGCAAAAGATCGGGACGACCTGAGGAGAACGCATGCCATGAATGATATTCTGATTACTTCCGGATTTATCCAGATGATCCTGGCCGTCGGGCTCGGCTGGGTCATGACCGGGTTTTACAAGGGCACCGGCAAGGTCGGCCCGTTCAAAAGCGTCAAACGCGTGTTGCAGGGCCATATCGACAACATCCTGATGGCGCTGTTGCAATTTGGCATTGCCGCAGTCCATCCCGAGGTTCCGGTTGGCGCCGGGGTCCTGTTGCTGATCGGCTCGTGGGTCAACCCACAGCTTTTCCTGATTATCGCCACCTTCGAGGACGAGGCGAAAGCCGCCAAAAAACTCCGCCACCTCACGACGACCTCGTTTATGACCCTGACTATCGCCTACCCGTGGCTCCTCATTTCCTGGCTGATGCGATAGTCGCGAGGAAGGATCATCAACCTCGGTCAGGAGGACCCCGTGAGCAATGCGGACAAACAGATAGACTATATCGAGCTACCGCTGGGCAATCCAGCTGCAACGAAGGCGTTCTATGCGAAGGCTTTTGGCTGGGAGTTTACCGATTGGGGACCGGACTACCTGAGTTTTGCCGGTGCCGGGATTGACGGCGGGTTTAATGGCGAGGCTTCCGCCAGCGAGGCCGGTGTTGGCACTCTGGTCGTTCTCTATGCCGATGATCTGCAAGGAACGCTGGAAGCGGTCAAAGAGGCCGGCGGCACGATCACCAAACCGATTTACCCCTTCCCCGGCGGTCGCAGATTTCACTTCCTCGACCCGAATGGTAATGAACTGGCTGTGTGGTCAGAATAGAAACGGAGCGTTTTGTGCTAAATGGAATTGAAGCCATCATCTGGGATTTCGACGGGGTCTTTAACACGCTGCCTCAACCCATAGGCTGGACCGCAGGGCTCAAGGAACATTGGGACATCGACGCCGGCGAATTCATTACTGCTGTCCTGACACGGGATTTTCTCGCCCATGTTGTTACCGGCAAACGCGATCTCTACGAGCATCTCAGAATGACAAACCAGGACTTCTATCCAGATGACAGGATCGAGGCGTTCGGAAGCTGGTGGTTTGAAAACAGTGTCGAGATGGACCCGGACCTGCTGGCATTCAGCGCCGCCCTCGCAGAAGAAGGCTATGCGCCGCATCTGGGCACTAACAACGAGCCCCACCGCGCGAAACACATCTGGGAAACCCATGGCATGAAAAACCATATGGGCGAACTCTTCACCTCGGGCCATATGGACGCAAGGAAACCGCACGGCGAATACTTTCGGCAGATCGAGGAGCGCCTCGCCCTCCCCGCCAGCGCCCTCATTCTCGTCGACGACTACATCGGCAATGTCGAAGGCGCGAGAGCCTGTGGCTGGAAGGCGCATCATTATGAGGGCATCGAGGGTTTGAAGGCGGAGTTGGGATGCGCGTGACCTGAAACCATCGTGTGCACGTGCTCGCTCCGACCCCTTTTTCTACTCCCCGACAATATACCGCGCCACAAGCTCCGGGTCCTGCATGGGGATGAAGTGCGAGAGCTCGGGCAGGTAAACGTCGGTGCCATTTTTGAACTCCGCCGCCAGGCCTTCCCAGGTCGGTGAGGCGGCAAAGTCCATCACGGCGGCCTTGCTGAAATCGCGCATCTTTGCGCGCAGAACGGTAACGGGAATATCGACGCTGCGTACCATGTCATAAATGTCGGTCCCGGCGCTGGTGACATAGATCGAGCTTTCGATGACCGGTGGGCAGGCCAGCTCATAGCCGTCATGTTCACCGTTTTTGGCCTCGCGAGCCACAAGCCCGTAGCGGCAGTAATCCTCCAGCACATCGGCGCGCCACAACGAATAGGGATGGCGATCCTTGAAGCGCTCAAACATCTCCTCCCACGAGACCCAGTGATTGCGCCGCTTGGCCACCGGAAAGTCCTCCGGTCGGCCGCGGTCATTAAAGGCACCGGGGGTGTAGTGGTTCGGGTCCATCATCACCGGATCGACGAGCACCAGCCGGGTGAACCGGCCAGGCAGACGCGCCGCAACCTGCGTCACACAGTGGCCGCCCATGGAATGGCCGGCCCCGATGATGTTTTTCAGATCCAGCCCCTCGACCAGGGCGCTTATATCGTCGGCGGGCAAACGCCAGTCGGGGATCGGCCCGGTATTCTCGGAGCGCCCGTGGCCGCGCTGATCAACGGCGATGACGCGCAAGCCCTCGGGCAGCGCGGCGACGGCCCGGTCCCAACAGCGGGCATGAAACCCGGTCGCGTGGATCAGCAGGACAGTGGGCGCCTCAGGCCCGGCATCCGCATTCCATTCGTAGTACGCAAGGCACACACCGTTGGCCTGAATCTGATGTTCTGTGGGCTCTCCCAGCATGGCAATACTCCTTGTTTTTCCCCGGCTTTCTTGTTGTGGTCGGGTTACCGCCTACCCTTGCACTTCTGCCTCTTTCAGTCACCCGTTGAAAGGCGGGCTAGTTGTGGAGCCTCATGAGGTTATTCAGATCCAGACCTGATCTGCTGATCGGTGTCTTTCTTTTTATCCCGGCAGGGTGGCGATGCCAATTATAGTGATGCAGCCAGTATGGCAATTCGAGTTTTCGTTGCCGAGAGCTGTCGTAGGCTCTGGCATAGGCCCACTCACGCAGCGATGACTGGATGAACCGTCCTGCCTTGCCATTGGTCTTTGGTCTATCGGGCTTTGTGTAGATGTGGCGAAGCCCCATGGCCGCGCAGACCTTATTGAAGGCTTTGGAGCGGTAGCAACTGCCATTGTCGGTCATCACCCGATCAACCTTTATGCCCAGGCCTTGATACCAGGTGACCGCTGCCTTGGGGAAGGCGATGCGAGAATGGTCATCGACACAGACATGGACAAACTCCCAGCCGGCTCCGCGTAAAGCCCCTTCTTGCCGGTTCCCGGTGATCCGGTGACCAACACGCTCAAACTTGCCCAGCTTCTTGATGTCGATGTGAACCATCTCACCAGGCGCCGCGCGTTCATACTGGATGACAGGTTCGGCAGGCTGAAGGTCGCGCCAGTGGTTCAGGCCATGGCGTGTGAGGATACGTCCAACAGTTGCTCGGGAAAGGTGGAGCTGCTCGGCAATCCGGTCATAAATACACCGCTCCCTGCGGAGCGCAAACACCTGAGCCTGTGTGTCGTCTGCTGTGCGCGATGAGCTGTGCAGCGGTTTGGAGGAGCGATCCTGAAGACCGTCCGGCCCTTCTTCGCGATAGCGCCGAAGCCAATTGTAAGCGGTGCGTTCACTCACCCCATGGCGCAAGCGACATCTGAGGGATGCTCCCCGTTTTCCAGCCGCCCACCAAAATCTCTCGACCTTTGGGCGTCAGACGGGCATTCTTGTGCATGTTTATTCGGTTCTCCTGATTGGCTTCTGTTGTTGCAAACATCAGCTTCTCAGATCAGGATCGAATGAACAACGTAGTGAGAGGTCACAGCTAGGCGTCTTTTGTCCCCGCGACGCCCACATCAATCCGAGCCTGCCGATTGCAATGGAAAAATAGTGAACCCTATCCAAGTCATGCCGGTCACAGTCACTCTCTGACCGGTGTTGGTGGCCCGGGTAGTGGGCTTAGAATATCTGATCCACATTCGGACTGATGCGAGCATTACGGCCGCAGGGAAGTTTCTGGCGAGTTTATAGTATCGAGTTGCGATACCTTTACACCTTGCGACCCCGGTGGGTCGGAATGTGAGTGCATCCGCCACGTTCGCGGACCGGACTAACAAACGTGATGGCGCCACATCCCCTGTCTCCAACACAGGCTTTGGCGGCGGGCAGCGCCATGACAAATTCAGTCGCAATGGCCTTATCCGACGCATAGCCCTGCTTGAGTGCCAGTTTGACCGGCAGGCCCTGTTCATCGACCACCGCATGGATCCTTTTACTCAGCCCCACACTAGGGTCAGGACTCATTAAATCCACCATATGACGATGGCGGCGATGCAGATTGCCGAGAAGAAGGTGTGAGAGCATCGGTCGTATCGGGTTGATATGCGCCGCCAGTCCTTGAGGCGGCCGAAC
>JAUWTJ010000094.1 GCA_030614785.1 Alphaproteobacteria bacterium
GATCGGAACCGAGAGTGCTGGACAAATTGTGTCTGCCTATATTGCTGGTGGCTGTGATGTGATCCTGGTTGGAGATTGTGCGGCTTTGCGGTCTCATATCTTCCCGACGGGTACTGTGGCTGGCGGTCTTGAGCGGGTTGAACGGAACTGGATCAATGGTGCGGATGTGGAAACATCCGGTATCGACTTCCAGGCTCAGTTCAATTTTGATCTGGAAAATGCCACGTTGACTATCGGAACCGAAGGAACACGTGTTATTGAGTTTGTTTCCGACGACTTCAAGGATATCAACGACGTTACACTGGCACCGGGTGGAGATTTTGTTGGCTTCTTTAACGAAACCAATCCTTTCACACCATTGCCGCAGCTCAAGGCTACGATCTTCGCTACCTATGACAGAGGACAACATAATGTTCGCTATGCCATGCGGTATGTTGATGATTACAAGGACGGCGTTTTGCTTTCAACGATCGATAGTATGACTACGCACGACATCCACTACAATTACCTGTGGAATGAGAATACTCGTCTGTCGCTGTCGGTCTTCAATGCTTTCGACGAAGATCCTCCGTTTGCAGCAGCTGATCTGAACTACGACCCATTCACGCACAGTGCGTTTGGCCGGATGTTCAAAATCGGTGTGACACACACGTTCTACTAGGAACTTGAAATCAATCTTTAAAGGGGCGACCTTCGGGTCGCCCCTTTTTTGTTGCGTGGATCGCAAATGTTCTGTGACACTGTCACCTGAAAAACAGGAGGAACTCTCGTGGACTACAAATTTCTCGAAATTGAGCGTGACGCTCACATCGCAACCTTATGGCTCAATCGCCCGGAGCGCCTCAACACCCTCAGTCCCGAGGTCATGGCGGAGATCGAACAGGCGGCGCGCTCGTTCCTCGAAGACGAGGAGACCCGTGTTGTCATCTTCGCCGGGCGCGGCAAGCATTTCTGCGCCGGGGCTGATCTCCAGGCTCGTCAGGATGCCAATGCCGCTCCGCCCTCGCTCCTGATGGCGCGCCGCCAGTCCGGCCTCGGCGGGCGAATGATCCGCGCGATCTCCGAAATGAAACAGGTCACCATCGCTGCCGTCCACGGCGCGGGTGCAGGCGGCGGTTGTTGCATTCCCGTCGCCTGCGATTTTCGCATCGGATCTGACGATTGCAAAATCGGCTACCCGGAGGTTCAGCGCGGCATGAACCTGATGTGGGGCGCACTGCCGCAGTGCGTCCATCTGATCGGACCGGCCCGGGCCAAGCGCATGATCATGCTGGGTAATCTCGAGCCAGCGGAAACTTTGCTCGAGTGGGGCTTTCTCGACGAAGTCGTGCCGCGGGAGGAGCTGATGGACCGGGCCCTTGAGATGGCCGCAGACTACGCCGCAAGACCGCCCATCGCCGTCCAGATGATCAAGGAAAGCGTCAACGCCGTGGCCAACGCCTTCGATGCCGCAACCATGCACATGGATGTCGATCAGAACATCCTGTCCTCCAAAACCGAGGATCTGCAGGAGGGTATCGCCGCCTTCCTTGAAAAGCGGGAGCCGGAATTCAAAGGTCGCTAATTCGAGGAAAGCTCGCTAGTATCGCCCCAAAATAACAAGAAAAACGGCAAAAGCCGGGGTAGAGGAAACGCGAGATGAAGCTTGCTGGCAAGATTGCCGTCGTAACCGGCGGAGCAAATGGCATCGGCGAGGCGCTGTGCCGCCGCTTTGCCGCTGAAGGCGCCGAGGCCGTTATTGTTCTCGATCTCGAGCAGGATAACGCCGAGCGGGTCGCAGCAGACATTTCCACTACAACAAGAGCCGAGGCCTTTGGCTGCGACGTGGCCAATGAAGCTCAGCTCACCGGCATCCTTCGGGACATAGAGGCAAAATACGGACGCATCGACGTCATATTCTCTAATGCGGGCGTCGGCTCGGCGGACGGCGAGGGCGGCATCGCCGGACCCGGCGCGACCTCTGACGTCTGGCAGCGCTGCTGGGAAATCAACGTCATGGCCCACGTCTATGCGGCACGTCAGGTCTTGCCTGGCATGATCGCACGCGGCGGCGGCTATATTGCCTCGACCGCTTCTGCGGCCGGTGTGCTCAATCAGATCGGCAGCTCCGTTTACGGAACGACCAAACATGCTGCCGTCGGCTTTGCTGAAAGTGTTGCGATCGAGCACGGCGGCCAGGGTATCAAGGTCTCGGTGCTGTGTCCGCAAGCCGTGGCACCGCGGATGATTGCCAATGCCGGTGATGAGGGCGGTGTGCAGGGCGGCGATGGTATCGCCACTGTGGACCAGGTGGCCGACAGCGTCCTCAAGGCCATGGACGAGGAGAAGTTCATGATCCTGCCCCACGAGGAAGTGCTGGTTTACATGCAGCGCAAGACGTCAGACTATGATCGCTGGATCGGCGGCATGCAGCGCCTGAAAGCAAGGTTTCAACAGCGTTCGAAATCACAACAACAATAAAAAGAACAACCAACAACAAGGAGAGATCAATGGATGATTCATTACACGATCTGAGGTGTTCAGAGGACTTCAAACCGACCGTGGCTGCGGTTGGCGATTTTATTACCAAACATATCGCCCCTGTCTCGGACGAGTTTTTTGCAACGCCCAATGAGGAAAATCGCTGGGCTCTGTCAGATCGTCAGACCGAGATTCTTGAGGGTCTGAAGGCCAAGGCGAAAGACGCCGGTTTCTGGAACTTCTTCCTGCCAACGTGGAACGGCGACGGGATCTCCAATCTCGACTATGCCTATCTCGCCGAGCAAATGGGCCGCAACCCGATGTCTTCGGAAGTGTTCAATTGTGCCGCACCGGACACTGGCAACATGGAAGTGCTGGAGCGTTATGGCTCGGATGCCCACAAGCAGGAATGGCTTGAACCGCTCCTCGATGGCAAAATCCGGTCCTGCTATTCCATGACCGAACCGCACCGGGCTTCTTCCGATGCTGCCAACATCACCCACACCGTGGCTGTCAAGGACGGCGACGATTACGTTGTCTCCGGTGAAAAGTTCTATATCTCCGGAGCCGGCGACACACGGTGTAAGGTTCAGATCCTGATGGCCTGTACAGACCCTGAGGGTCCAAAGCACAAGCGTCACACCATGTTCTGCGTACCCATGGACACCCCCGGCATCGAGGTCCTCGGACCCATGCACGTCTTTGGTCATGATGGCGCCCCGCACGGTCACATGCACATCAAATATGACAAGGCACGTCTGTCCAGCGACATGGTCATTCTCGGCGAAGGCCGCGGCTTTGAAGTGGCACAGGGGCGGCTTGGCCCAGGTAGAATCCACCACTGCATGCGCTCGATCGGTCAGGCTGAAAAGGCGCTTGAATTGATGATCACACGCGGGTTGTCGCGCAAGGCCTTCGGCAAGGAAATCATCAAGCTCGGTGGTAACTTTGACGTCGGTGCCCGCTCACGCAACGAAATCGACATGGCTCGCATGCTGGTTCTCAAAACCGCCAAGGCGATGGATGTTTTGGGCAACCAGGAAGCGCGCACCCATATTTCGCAGATCAAGGCGATCATTCCGGAAATGGTTTGCACCATTATCGACCGCGCCATTCAATTGCACGGCGCCACGGGCATCTCACAGTGGACGCCGCTGGCTTCCATGTACACCGGTGCTCGTACTCTGCGGTTTGCTGATGGCCCCGATGAAGTTCATCGGATGGTTGTCGCGCGCAATGAAATCAGGAAATACGAAGGCCTCGACGCTTAAGGCACAAGGGACTTTGAAAACATCAAGGGGGTTGCTTCGGCAGCCCCCTTTTTTTGTCATAACCTGACATCTGGTCTGCAGGCTTCCCTCTCCCGTCAAATCAGTAGACTATGCCGTCTGTGCCAAACACAGAATGAAAACAGGGGATCATCATGGAACAACTGACCAACGCAACAGCCTGGGTCAACGGGATCGTCTGGGGCTGGCCGATGCTCATTCTTATTCTGGGCACCGGTCTCTTTCTTATGGTCGGTCTTGGTTTTATGCCGATCCGAAAACTCGGGGCAGGTTTTAAACTTCTGTGGAAGAGCCGCAAGGGCGGTGACGCGAAAGACGGCGAGATAACTCCTTTTAACGCCTTGATGACCGCGCTCTCGGCGACCATCGGTACCGGGAACATTGGCGGCGTTGCAGTGGCTCTGGTCATCGGCGGGCCCGGCGCCCTGTTCTGGATGTGGATGACCGCCCTCGTGGGCATGGCAACGAAATACGCCGAGGCTGTTGCCGCAGTGAAATACCGCGAGGTTGACGAACTGGGCAATCATGTTGGCGGCCCGATGTACTACATCAAAAATGGCTTGGGCAGCAAGTACGGCAAGTTCGCCACCGTCCTGGCCATGAGTTTTGCCTTTTTCGGCGCCATCGCCGGTTTTGGAATTGGCAACGGCACGCAATCGAATGCCGTTGCCGGCGTGATGAAAGAATCCTTCCACGTCTTGCCCGCCGTCACCGGCGTCGTCATGGCGCTGCTTGTTGGCCTCGTCATTCTGGGCGGCATCAAACGCATTGCCCATGTCGCCGGTGTGCTGGTGCCGTTCATGGGGCTGGCCTACGTCGCCGCCGGTCTCGTTGTTCTCCTGATCAACTATGCAGCAGTGCCTGCCGCTTTTGCCCTGATCTTCAAAAGCGCATTCAGCCCGGCAGCCGCTGGCGGCGGCGCGATGGGCTACGGCATCATGATCGCCATCCGCCAGGGCGTCGCTCGCGGTATCTTCTCCAATGAAGCCGGCCTTGGCAGTGCGCCCATTGCTCATGCGGCGGCCCAGACCACGGATCCGGTTCGCCAGGGCCTGATTGGCATGCTGGGAACCTTCATTGACACCATCGTCATCTGCTCGATCACCGGCCTCATCATCATCACATCCGGAGCAATCGGGTCAGGTCTTCAAGGCGCGCCCTTGACCCAACAAGCCTTCGAGGTGGCACTGCCCGGGATCGGCGGGTATCTTGTCGCCACCGCGCTGGCGGTCTTTGCCTTCACGACGGTTTTGGGTTGGTCGGTCTACGGCGAGCGCTGTGTTGAGTATATCTTCGGCATCAAGGCTATTGTCCCCTTCCGCATCCTCTGGGTTGTTGCCGTTTTTGCCGGAACCCAGGTCAAACTGGATTACATGTGGCTGCTGGCCGATACACTCAACGCCATGATGGCGCTGCCAAACCTGATTGCGCTTCTGCTTCTCAGCCCGGTCATTTTTGAGGTGACGAAGACCTATTTTGCGCAAGATAAAGCCAACAGCTGATCCGGCCTGAAGGCGAGTCTCGCGCGTCGTTCCGGAAACTCTTCTTCCGGCGCCTCTTGTGCTCGGGCGCAATAGGCCTCACAATTGCCTGAAAACAACAAAGCGGCTGCGCGCCCAATGCGCAAGCCGGGGCAGGGAGAAGAAAATGCGCGACAATGCTTTGCGGAAAAAACTGGCAAACGGCGAGAAGGCCATCGGGCTGTGGGCCGGGCTTGGCTCCGAGGCTACTCTTGAAATGGCGGCGCCGCTTGGCTTTGACTGGGTGCTGATCGACTGTGAACACGGCGTTGCCCATTATGAACAGTTGCCGGGTTTGCTGCGCGCCCTGAACGGGTCTGACATGACCTCCGTCATCCGGGTTCCGACAAAGGATGACCCCTCCATTTTCAAGCGCGTTCTGGACATGGGCGTCGAGGGCGTGATGGTGCCTCAGGTCTACAGTGCCGAGGACGTCAAAGCGGTCGTCAATGCCTGCCGCTATCCGCCGGAGGGCGAGCGGGGTATCGCCGCCGGGCGTGGTCATAAATACGGCCTGGATTTCATGGGCGTACTCCAGAACGCCAACAGCCAGGTCATGGTGATCGTGCAAATCGAGACCAAAGAGGCGTTGGCATCCATCGACGAAATCCTTGCCGTGCCGGGTCTTGATGCCGTCCTCATCGGTCCCGCTGATCTGTCTGCAGCCCTCGGACACACGTTGCAATTCGATCATCCGGACGTGGTCGCTGCCTTTGACAAAGTTCAAAAGGCCGCCGCTGCAGCTGGCAAACCCGCCGGGTTTTACTGCAACAGTCCAAAGGACGCGCAGATGCGTTTTGACCAGGGCTTTTCCTTCGCCAATATCTGTAACGATGCCGGTCTCCTTCTTCAGGGTTATGCCGGCGCACTGCGCGGCATGAAGGAAGTCGCCGGGGCATGACATCCGAAGCTGGAGACCCGGGCCAGGATCAGGACGCCACGGACGCGGGCGCGGAAATCATGAGCGCGAGCGCGCTCGCCGAAGCGAACTATCAAAAGCAAGTGCGCCGCGATCTGCCGCGCAATTATGCCGCCAATCTGGTGCACGGACTGCTCGGGCAAACCGGATTCCGCCTGGTCAATGCACCAACCTTTCTGCCAGCCTTTATCTTTGTCCTGTCCGGCTCCCACGCCGCCGTCGGCTTTGCTCTTGCCGCGCAACATTTCGGTGCCGCCATATCCTCCGTCTTCGGCGCGACCCTGATCGAACATCGAAAGCGTGTTCTTCCCGTCGGTTTCGCGGTCGGCATGGGCATGCGCCTGCAGGTTCTGGGGTTGGCGCTCAGCGGCATCTTTTTGCCGCCGAATATTGCGCTCTATGCCGTCGCCGTCTTCCTGCTGCTCTTCGGGCTTTTCTCTGGCATGCAAGGGGTGCTCTTCAATTATCTCATGTCCAAGGTGATCCCGGTCGAGCTCAGAGGCAAACTCTCGGGCCTGCGCAATTTCCTTGCCGGATTGACCGCGTCCGGCGTTGCGTATCTCGGCGGGAAATATCTTGTTGAAACCAATGCGCTGGGCAACGGCTATGGCGCGACGTTCCTGGTCGCGTTCATTTTGACCACCCTTGGCCTTACTATTTTGCTGTTCATCAAGGAACCTGAACCGCCGTCGGTTCGCAGTCAGACCCATATCCTGACCCGCCTCGGCGAAATCCCGGATCTCCTGAAATCCGACAGGGCCTATACAAGATTTTTCCTGGCGCGCGGTCTCGCGGCCCTGGGTATGATGTCCGTCCCGTTCTTCACGATCTATGCCGGCAGCAAGGTCGGCCTGTCCGGGGCAAACATCGGCCTCTTCTCGGTCGCCTTCATGCTTGCCTCAACCACCACCAATCTGGCCTGGGGCTCCATCGCGGATCGCTACGGCAACCGGCTTGTCTTCCTCAGCGCCATCATTATCTGGGTGCTGGCGATTTGCCTTCTGCTCATGGTTGAGGCCCGGCCCATGTTCTTCGTCACCTTCGCACTTCTGGGCACCGGCATGGGCGGCTTCCAGATCGGCGGTCAGAATCTCGTTCTTGAATTCGGACACCGCGAGGACCTGCCGATGCGGATCGCAATTTCGAACAGCACCATGGCGCTGATGACCGGCATCGGCACGATCATCGCCGGCCTGATCGCCGCCTGGTCCTACACGCTGCTGTTTTCCGTCTCCATCGTGATCCTGAGCACAGCCGTCCTCATCACCTGGTTCTTCGTCGATGAACCGAGACACAGGATTGTGTCGTTGGAGGATTAGGGATAGTGGGGGTGGGTTTGACAGGCTCCTCACTCCCCATTGTCATCCTCGAGCGACCGCAGGTCGAATCGGGGATCTTCTGAAAGACATACCCTTGCCGTGAGAAGATCCCCGGTTCCGCCTGACGGCGGCCCGAGGATGACATGTTTGGTGGGATCAATTCCCCATCAGCCGGGCAAGCTCTGCATCACCCGCATCGAGCAGTCCATCAATCACACCCGCCCGATCCTCTGCGGGCCTGTTCTGGCTCAGCTTCGCCTTACCCTCCAGCCTGGTGATCTCAATCTCCACACCAACAATCGCGCGCGTCATGGCGTCGATATAATCTTCCGGCGCATCATCAACAGACCAGGGCACGTCCTGTCCGGCTTCAAAGCGCGTCGTAAGATCGCCTACATTCCTGAGCAGCCAGTCCCTGTCGTCATGAAAATGCAGCGTGCCGGTCACATGAACCGCCGTATAATTCCACGTCGGCACGACCTTCGAATTTGCCAGCTTGGAGGGATACCAGCCCGCCGAAACGTAAGCCTGAGGCCCGGAGAAAATCACAAGAACTTCGCTGCCCTCAACCCCCGCGTCAAACACCGGGTTCGCCCGCGCGATATGCCCGCGCAAACGCCCGTACTCGCCCCCGTGTGCGTCTTTGGCCGCATCCAACAGAAGCGGCAAATGCACCGCCTCAAGCCCGCTTTCACGCTGCACCACAAGGGCCGCAAACGGATGCGTCTCGATATGCGCCCGGATCGCCTCCGGGTTATCCATTGCAAAGGGTTTGGGTATGTACATGGTGCCTCCTCTTATCTGAGAGAGCACGCATAACCCTGTCACTGGAGAATGACAACACCGTCTTGAGGTGGTACAGTGTTATATGAATAACTCTACGGGGGTGGGGATGAAGTATTCTACCGTTTCAGGATTAATTTTGGCTCTGATTTTACTATCCAGTGAGGCACTGGCGTGTTCCTGCGATCGTGGCGAAGGTGGTGGGTGGCGTGAGAGCTTCAGGGCACTAGATCTGATTTTTGAGGGAAGGGCAATTTCGACCACCACCCTTGATCCGGATGGTGATGATACTGACGAAGAACTGATGACAGTCTTTGAGATCGGCAAGGCGATCAAGGGCGGGCCGCAAGCGACACGGACAATCTATCATGGCCGCGGAATGTGTGGAGTCGAATTCGATCCATCTGAAGTCTATATAGTCAAGGCGAATCGAAGCGTGGGAAAGTTCTACACAGGCGGCTGCTTTGGCAACAGACCGGTGCGGGAAAGTGATCAGGACCAGGAATACAAACGGATCCTGGAACAACTAGGCGAAGATTCCACGGAAGATGAAAGGGAGCATGTTGTCATGCTTCTGTATATAAATTTTGATAACCTTCTCTCCCGTGAATTTGAGAATTCCTATGCCATGAAATTTGAGAGTCTGCATTCAGAAAATGCACAAATTGGCGTCGAACGCCTGTTGCAACTGGGCGATTACGCCACCAGGTGGAGGGATTACGAAAGAGCCGCAAATGCCTACATGACCGCATCGAAAATCGTGCCAAATGACACGACACTTGTTGTAAAAATGGCGGGGGCTCTCATCGAACTTGACAGGTGGGACGAACTGATAGAGCCCTTGACACATGCAGCCAAAGTTGATCCCACGTCATTGCGTGTTCGAACATTGTTGGCACAAGCGCGATTGCTTGTCGAAGGACGAGCCGATCACGTCAATAGGGACTATCGGGGTATTCCAATAGTGGGCAGAAACCTTGATGATTTATCTGGATACGGATTTGATTTCTCCACCTCCCAAATCAATGGGAGCAACTTTGCCAACTCAGTTCTTCATGATGCAAGATTTGATGACGCAATAATTAATGACACGAATTTCAAAGGTTCTCATCTGGAGGGGGCCAGTTTTTCCGGGGCCAGGGTGGACAGATGGAGGGATACCACAACGTCCTTTGAAGGAGCTGATCTCGGCGGTGCAAGCTTGATTCGCACCGAATTTCACTCATCCAATTTCAATAAGTCCGATTTGAACCACGTTGCGGCTGATCATATGACCGGTGCAGGGGCTAGTTTTGTTAGTGCCAAAATGACAGGCGCCTCGTTTCGATACGGCTCTTTTAGGCGGGCGAATTTCACTGATGCTGATTTCGCCGATGCCGACTTCAGTCATACTGACTTGTCTCGCGCAATTCTGTTGTCGGCGAACCTTGAAAGAGCGGGGTTGAAGGGTGCGGATCTCCTCGGCGCCAAAATTAACTGCAAAACCATGCTTCCCACTGGGTTGGATCAGACAGAAGCGGGGCTGATACCCATCGAGGCTGCATGCGATGGTGTTTCCCAAAACCGTGATTTCTCAAACAAGGACTGGAAACGGGTCGACTTTTCGAAACTGGATCTTGAAGGCGCCGATTTTACAAATGCCACGTTCTCATATGTGAAGTTCCTCAATGCAATACTTCAAAAAGCTGATTTCTCAAGTACCGTCGCTGGTCAAGGATTCTCAGGGGCCGATTTCTCGCAGTCTGACTTGACAGAGGCTTCTTTCAGGAATGCAAGTTCCGTGGGTTATTTCGGGGCGTTTACTGCTTCGGGTAATGAGGGGGCGAGTTTTGGTGTTTCGATTTTGGATCGAACTGACTTCACTGGTGCAAAGTTGGATACACGAAACTTCGTCGCGTATTCAGGAGCTGTGAATGAATACTCGGACTTGTCGACAGCAGTATTTCAGGATGTCAGCTATACGTGTCCATATTCCCGAACGACGGATTCGAGCTGGGAGGAAGAGCGCCTGGCGAAACTTCGAGCCGGAAAATCCGAAAATGATATTCCGGATGAAGAAATCAGTCAGAAATACAGGGATGAGAGAATTCGTTTTTTGGAAGACCGCATTGCCGAAAAGAAGCGCTACATCGCCAATGAACGTTCTCTCGTAACTTTCTTTGCCGAAAAGTGGCCCGGGACGAAATTCGATGCGAGCTGTCAGGTCTATCTGGACAAGATTGAAGGATAGAGAGAAAGCTTCAAGCCAGTTGAGGGCCTCTACCCCAAACAATCCTCAGCCGCCACATACTCCATCCCGTGCGCCTCGGCGACGGCCTCGACGGTCACGCGGCCCTTGTGCACATTGAGGCCTTCCAGCAGATGCGGGTCGGCCTTCATGGCTTCGTTGGCGCCTTTTTCGGCCAGCGCCAGCGCAAACGGCAGCGTCACGTTGTTGAGCGCAAAGGTTGAGGTCCGCGCGACGGCGCCGGGCATGTTGGCAACGCAGTAGTGGACCACATCGTCGACCACATAGGTCGGCTCTGCATGGGTGGTGGCGTGCGAGGTTTCAAAGCAGCCGCCCTGGTCGATGGCGACA
>JAUWTJ010000073.1 GCA_030614785.1 Alphaproteobacteria bacterium
CGCGATAACCTGTGGCACAGAGTGAGAGATTCGAACCCGCTTGAAAAGCAGCGCTTTTCGAGCCAATTGCATGCGGGTCGAGGATGGTCATCGCTGCGCGATAACCTGTGGCGGTGGGTGCAGTCTGATGCGAACCTGTCTCCGCCGGAATTTCCCTGATAAACAGGGATTTGCAGGGAAATTTACGGCTTTCCGTTAGAAACTGTGATTTTCGCTCCAGATCGAGCAGCAAATTCAATGCATTGCGTCGGAATTCCCTACAAATTGGAACAGTGAATTTTCCTGACGGAACAGGGATTGTCTGACACGTAGCAGGGAAGCTGCGTAGTCGTTCAGGGAACATCCGCAGGTGAAAGAGTGTAGGGGGGCACCCTTCAGGGGCAAAGATTGTCAGTTGAAGGAGGAAACGCCAGTTGGGGCAAGCACCTGAAACGCCAACATGTTCTTCACTGACCTTCGCAAACACGCGATCCCCTGCTTGTCTTTTGTCTTACCAGGGGAACGACAGCTTCACAAATCCGCCGTGCCGCTCGACACCGTCGGAAAAGCCTCCGGTGTATCCAAGTCGCGCAACCCCGCCGCCAACTGTCAGCACATCCATCCCTAAAGTCAGGTTTACCTGCCTCTTGTCGTAGGATGATTCCGCAGTCAGCAGGCCTGTGCCGGCCGGCGCTCCCGTAAACCAAACCTCAATACCCGTTTCTGTATCGCCGGAATAGTGAGACGCTCCTGCCTTGATGAACGGCCTGAACAATGTGCCGCGACGATTTTCGAATTCTCCGCCGAACTCCAGCATTGGCTCTATCTTGTACAATGCCTCGTTATGCGCTCCGACTGTCAGATTAGCCGCACCTGCACCTCGCTCAGAAACCTCCGGGGATTGATAAAAGCTGCCTGATAACTCGAACCCTGGAACGAGATAGAAACGCCTGTCGCCGACCAGGTAACCGACTGACAGCGTGCCACTTTGGAAAGTTGTCTTCGACTTGCTTTCCGCCTTGATGCCATCACCAAGTAGCGACAAGGCGCGATCAATTTTCGAGTGGGTTACGCCGAAAGTACCAATACCGGCAATCAGGAAACCACCGATCTCCTTCTTGGCAACAAGACCAATCTCGGCTGTCTCACCTGCTGCCCGGAGGGTATTGGAGATTTCGAGACTGTTCCTTGCCACGGAGCCACCAACGCCTATGTGCGTCCCTTGCCCAATTTGCTTTTGCATCCCCATACCATATGCAACCGATGTGTCGTGCAAGGATTGAAGTGAAGAGGCGGCGGGTCGATTAGCTTCAGAAATATCGATCCGTGCCCACCGGCAATCCTGTTGGCGAATGAACCTGTAATCACCATCGCGCCTTTTGCAGCTTTGAAGATTTCCTGCAAAGAGGCTCGAATTGACAACAGAGAGCAAACCAATATCTCCATATATGTCGCCGCCAAGTTGCTCGTAGGCCTCGTCAAGCTCTTCAACGTCTTCTATCGAAAAGATGGCAAGAATGATCTCATCAAATCCGGCAAAACTTCCAGACGACTGGATATCATTCAACGCACTTCCCATCTCCGCTGCGTCAGCCGGCAATTCCTCAGGCGCGAAGTTCAGGGTATGGAGAATATCAATATCTGAAGAATTCGGGAAAACCAGGTCGTAGTCTGCGAGTATTGAGCTGGGTTCTCTTAGCGTCAGTCCGGTATGGCTCAACCCGCCATCTGCTGACAGAATGGTGACCTGATCCGTGCCTGGAACCGAGGAACCGTTATAGATAATTCCCAGATCAATCTGACCGGCAACGCTGGCGGTTCCTGTCACATGAAGCAGATCGGCCACATCCTGAGAAAAATCCCAATCTACTTGCAAATGCCCTGACTCAGATTGTAAATAGTCTCCCAACAGGGTTGTCACCCCGATGTTTGCGATGCCTCCCGGGGCTAATGTCCCGGAATTTGAAAACACCCCACCACCAAGATCAACGGTGTCGCCAGCGTCAAACCACCCCTGGCTCATGTTGTTGAAACTGTTCAGGCCTGAGCCCAGATCAATGCTTCCCAGCATGTAGAAGTGATTGTCAATGGTTTCATCGCCGTACCCTCCCAGAACGGCAATGCCCCCAAGCCCTGCAGCGGTTGAAATGAAGCCGTGGTTTGTAAGGTTATTAAACGCACCATCTCTGATCTGAATGCCGATCCCTGCATCACTGCCGCCGACGACGTGCCAGCTCTCGCCGACAAATATGTCGATGTTTCCAGACCCGTCGCGACCAAGGCTTTGAGCAAAGATGCCGGCAGATCCATAACCGGTTGCTGCAACAAGGTTATGTGCTCCGTCAGACGTCAGATTAATAATTACATTTCCGCTTCGATCTTCCAATCCACCCGTAGTCGCGCCAGCGATACTTTGCGCAAAAATACCGTGCGCCTGACTTCCGCGGGTTTCGACCCCGCCGCCTGTCAGATCGACAGTTACCGAGCCGGCGGCCCCGTCGCCGCCTACGCTGCCAACCAGGAACTGACACCCTTCCAAGCGACAGGCATCAAGTGTCATGGCGTTGCCTTGAGTATCGGTCCCGTCGGTTCCGGCTATACCGCCGCCGCCGCCGATACTTTGGGCCAAAATTCCGTGGGCGCCAATGCCGTTAGTGGTAATGGTGCCTGCCCCGCCTACGTAAACATCAAAGCCACTTCCCGCAGCCCCCCCTGTGCGGGCAAAGCCTGCTCCGACACCGACGTCACCAACTTTGGCAATGCCATAAAGGTCAATGGTTCCAAGCGGAAGTCCCATGTCAAGATTTCCAGCGATACCGCCGCCGCCGCCGATACTTTGAGCCAGAATTCCAATGCCGGATACACCGTAGGTTACAATGTCGCCATCATTTTGAACGGTGACCGGGCCGCCGATTCCAAAGGCACCGCCGCTCCCGCCAAGGGCCACAAGCCCGGATTTGCCGAATGCGGACGCACCCCCTGATCCACCGCCGCCACCTATGGACTGAGCAAGAATTCCCATGGAGGCAATGCCAGAGGTCTCAATCCAGTTACTATTGGTCACAGTGACCACCGCACCATTGCCTCTAACGCCGTCGGTACCGCCAACGATGACGGCCATTTCATTCAAAGGATTAGTTCCGTCTGTATAGCCAGGCCCGCCGTCCCCGCCGCCGCCGCCGATGCTTTGTGCATATATTCCGTGAGCCGCACGGCCAAGGGTTACTATGGAGTCCTGATTGGTCACATCGACCGTATTGCCGTTGCCTTCAACAACGCCTGAGCCACCAACTGTGGATGAATAGACATAGGCATATTCTTCGGCGCGATTTACTCCGTCTCCACGCCCGGTTATCCCGCCGCCACCGCCTATGCTCTGTGCAAGGATCGCGTGACTGTTCTCGCCCATAGTAGTAATTGATCCAACGTTCAAAACACCAACGTGACCGCTGCCAGACCCGACACCGCCGCTACCCCCAACACTAAAGTTCATGAACAGGGGAGTGGCCGATCCACCGGCACCGAATCCGAAACCACCAATGCCGCCGCCGCCGCCAATACTCTGGGCCGAAATGCCATAGCTTGAATTGCCCTCAGTTGTAATGTCACCGCCGTTCTGAACAATAACCCTGTCGCCGAGGCTGCCACTTCCGCCTGACCCGCCAATTCCCATGTTAAAGGAGAGGGCGCCAACGCCAGCGCCAGCGCCGAGACCGGCTGTTCCGCCTGTGCCGCCGATACTTTGCGCCAACACTCCGTGAGACAGGTTTCCGACTGTTCGAATTGATGCCGTAGTGGATACATCAACCTCGCCTCCTTGCGAAGAGGCGCCGCCGGAACCGCCAACACCAAAATTTATGGTTCCGCCGACGGACAAGCCTGCAGCAACGGAAAACCCGCCGGAACCGCCACCGCCGCCTATGCTTTGCGCCTGGATACCATGAGAATTGGTGCCACCGGTTTCGATCCCGCCGGAAGCGAAGACATCGACCTTGCCCGCCACACTGGAGCCGCCGCCACCGCCGCCAATTGCAATATTGAGGCTCGGCATCGCGCTAACGCTGCCTGCGACAGAAAAGGCGCCATCGCCACCGGTTCCTGCAATACTTTGAGCCATAATACCGTTGGCATTGTCTCCACTTGTCGTTATTTGAGCGCCAACACTGTCGACATCGACCAGACTGGACCTTCCGCCGGCCCCGCCTGTGCCGCCGATGCCAATGTTGACTGCAGAGGCAAAAGACGCCGCCCCCTGGATGACCGCCCCGCCAACGCCGCCGCCGCCGCCCAGACTCTGAGCCGCCAAACCATGGGCGCCGGTCTCTTGGGTGGTGACATTGCCTTCATTGTCGATGATTGCCACACCACTGCGTCCGCCGATACCGCCTTCGCCACCAACAGAGACTTTCAAGGTTCCCCCTGATATGCCGTTGGAGATGACCAGACCGCCTTCACCGCCTGTGCCGCCAATACTCTGGGACAAAACGCCATAAGACCGGGCGCCACTGGTATTTATAAGTCCGTTGTTTGTGACCCTGGCTGTCCGCGCCGTAGCACCGGCACCACCTGGCCCGCCAACTGTCGCGCTCACGGAGCCCAGAAGATCCAGACTGCCATTAATCAATCCACCACCAGCACCGCCGCCACCGCCAACCGATTGTGCAACAAGACCATGAGCGGCATCCCCTGATGTGGTGACTGCTGCATCGTTCGTGACAAATGCATTTCCGGCAACACCGCCTGCGCCGCCGCGTCCACCAACCGAAACATTGAGACTGACCGAATCGCTCGGAATTCCAGGATAGTAGTCATAAGGTGCGGTATCTGCTCCTGCATTGCCCCCTGTTCCGCCAATGCTTTGCGCCAAAACACCATAGGAACGACCACCGCTGGTCGTTATCGAAGGGCCGAGGTTTTCAATCGTTACAGTATCAGCATTTCCGCCTGCGCCTGCTTGACCCAGAGGCCCACGACCGCCAATCTCCAGGTTCATGCCAAAGGAGACAACGTCAGCATCAGCGGCACCGCTGATGGGGAAATCGCCGCCGCCGCCAACACTGACTGTCAGGGCACCAACACCACCTGATCCACCAATACTTTGCCCAACAATGGCGTGGGAATCCGATCCGCCTGTTGTAATCGCGGTCCAGTTTTCAATATCCACAGTACTTGAAACCGCCGATGAACCGCCCTTGGCACCCACCGCGAGGCCAAAATTAAACCCGGACCCCTCCCCTTTGGGACTGGATTGAGAGAAACTTTCATTATAGGCGCTGCCGCTCCCGCCGCCAGAACCACCGATACTCTGTGCAATAATGCCGTGAGCCATCGTGCCGCTGGTTGTCAGTGTTTGACCCGTGGAGACAATATGGACTGCCCCGCCTCTTGCACCATTACCACCTTTGCCGCCAACATCGATTGCGAGGTTCAAGTTAACCGCTTCCTTGGCCTCGCCCTTGTTCAGTTCGAGGAAACCATTGATGGCCATGCCACCGTTGCCGCCGCTCCCGCCAATACTCTGGGCAAAGATGCCCATGGCATAGTCGCCTTCGGTGGATAGCAATACCGCTTCATTTGTAACACTCACATCACCACTTTGCGCAGCGTTGCCACCCGCGCCGCCAATAGAAATATTGGCATTTATGCTATTCTTGCCCCCCAGGTTCATCGCCCCGACGGTGCTCATTCCGCCATCCCCGCCAGAGCCGCCAATGCTTTGAGCAAATATTCCGTGAGAGTAATCGCCTTTGGTTGTCACTTCGCCAGAAGCAGTGACGCCCACGATGTCGGCAATGCCACCATTCCCTCCTGCACCGCCAACACCGACATTGAGGCTGCCGACGAGTTTCGCGGCGGGAGGCGCAACTGATACCGATGCCACTATGACCATTCCGCCGTTGCCGCCACTGCCGCCAATACTCTGCGCCAGAATGCCGTGCGACTGTATGCCTTCAGTGGTTATATCCGAGGCAACGTTGACATCAACAATGCCGCCTGCAGAACCATTGCCGCCAGAGCCACCGATAGCGGTGTTTATGCCGAGAAATCCGGTAACGCCGCCCGCAACAGAAAGACCACCATTACCGCCCGTACCCCCTATACTTTGTGCGATCACCCCGGTGGAGAGGTCTCCAAGGGTTGAGATTAATCCACCGTTGTCATCTACCTTCACCTTGCCTGCGGCACCACCTTTGCCACCGGACCCGCCAATGCTGACACCGACATCAATCCCGGACGTCAAGGCCCCTTTGATGGACATACCGCCGGTGCCGCCGCCGCCGCCCAGGCTCTGAGCGATCAGACCACTGGACAAATCACTTTCCGTGTAAAGATCCCCGCTCCTCGTGACAGTCACCAGGCCACTTGATCCGCCTTTACCGCCGGTGCCGCCGACACCAACTGTAGCGCCTGTGGTTGAGAGATTACCAGCGACACTGATGCCTCCGTCACCACCTTGACCGCCAACACTCTGCGCCAAAATACCGTATGACAGGATGCCTGTGGTGCGTATTGTGCCAATGCTTTGTGTCGCTGTCACTGACCCAAGAACTGACCCGCCGCTACCACCTGAGCCACCAACGCCAACCGATATGGCTCCCACACTGGAGACAGAACCTGATGCTCCAAACCCGCCAACACCGCCTCCACCACCAATACTCTGCACAAAGACGCCGTGGGACATCACACCTGCTGTCGTCACCGACGCATCATTGACAATCCTGGCCTCTCCGGATTGACCGCCAGCCCCTCCGGCACCGCCAACCCCCACTGAGGCCGATGCAAAGAACGCCGCGCCGGCAGACACTGAAAAACCACCTTCGCCGCCAGAACCGCCAATACTTTGGGCGACCAGGCCATAGGAACGATCTCCACTGGTACTGATATCGGCTCCGACGTTGTTAATCCGAGCCAGTCCGGCACGAGCGCCAACCCCTCCTGCACCGCCAATGCCAACACCAATATCAATGCTGCCGGAAATCGAGCCTTTGACGCTGAAGCCACCTGATCCGCCGCCCCCGCCAATACTTTGGGCGACGACGCCGTGAGATTGACCGCCAAGCGTTGTAACACCACCCTTGTTCTCAATTTCAGAAGCAGCACCATTGCCGCCATCTCCACCGGCTCCTCCAAGAGACAAATTCATCCCCGCAGAAACGGAGACATTTCCGGCAATGGAATAACCACCGGCCCCACCGCCGCCGCCAATACTTTGCGCAAGCAGACCAAGTGAACCGTCCATTGCCGTCGAAAGGGTTCCCGCGTTGTCCAGAAAGACAGTCCCGCCGGAATTGCCGATACCCGCTCCGCCGCCAATCGAGAGAGCACCGCCGCCGGCGTTGACGCTTGCGGCAATGGAATAGCCGCCGTTGCCGCCGCCGCCGCCAATACTTTGTGCAGTAACTGCGTTGGAATCCTCACCGTGTGTCGTAACATTTGACGTGTTGACGACTGTGACCCCGCCTCCGGTTCGCCCAAACCCTCCTTCGCCGCCAATGCTAACGGCCCCGGCAAGGACCCCCACACCTGACGATATTGCAAATCCGCCATTGCCACCGCCGCCGCCAACGCTTTGTGCCAGAATCCCTGTAGATCTGTTCCCCCTGGTCGTAATGGACCCCTCGCTGGAATCAACCGAAACGAGGCCACCTGCATCGCCCGCCGCGCCGCCACTCCCACCAATACCAATAGGAATACTCGGAAGAGCGCCACCGACCGCCACAGCAATTGCGTAGCCACCACTACCACCGGACCCACCAATACTTTGCGCAAATATCCCCAAAGAATCCTGGCCAGTGGTGTCAACGGAACTGGTGTTGATGACATCAACATTATCCCCCGCACCACCACCACCTGCATCGCCTCCGACACCGACAGCGATAGCGCCTAAAATATTGGCAGAGACGCTCACCGCATAGCCACCGTTCCCGCCAGAACCGCCAATGCTCTGTCCAAGAATGCCGTGGGAGCGCGCACCGATCGTGCTTACCAGCCCGGCAGAACTATTGATACTAACTGCTCCACCATCACCGCCAAGACCACCCCCGCCGCCTACACCAACCGAAACCATATAGCCAACAGCGGTTGTCGAACCACCATTTCCCCCGCCGCCGCCAACTGATTGGGCAAAGAGCGCCGATGCATCACGGCCCCTGGTTGTCAGGGCGGCGGTGTTGGTTACAGATACAATACCGCCATTGCCGCCAGATGCTCCGGATCCACCAAAAGAAACCCACCCGCCCGAGGCGCCGCCAAGTCCTCCGCCGCCGCCAATACAATGCGCAAGGATCGCTTCAGAAAACTGCTTGCGCGTTGTCACGCTGGCATTATTGGTAATGGTTACAGCGCCGCCATCGCCGGTCGAAGATCCACGTCCTCCAACCGAAACGACACCGCCCGACGCGCCGCCTGAACCGCCACCGCCGCCGACGCTTTGTGCCAGGACGCCCCGCGAAACAATGCCAGAGGTTTTAACAACACCTGTGTTAGTAACCGTAACATCACCGCCACTGCCACCGCCGGCCCCATCACCGCCAATAGAAATAAATCCACCGGAATCCCCGAGGGTTCCACCGCCGCCGCCAACACTCTGCGCAAAGATACCGTCGGCAAAATCGCCCCTGACCGTCACCGCGCCGCCATAATTTCGAAGCGTGACGGCCCCGGCATTTGATGAAGCAGCGCTATGCCCGCCCAATGACACGAAGCCGCCCGATGCCCCGCCATCGCCGCCGCCGCCGCCAACACTCTGGGCAAATAGCCCACGCCCAAAGTAGCCTGTGGTCGTTACGTCGGCATAATTCGTTATCCTGACGGTACCACCGGCCCCGCCACTACTGCCAGAGCCGCCAAGAGCCACCAGGCCACCGGTCGCGCCACCTGCACCGCCGCCGCCGCCAACGCTTTGCGCAAAAATACCGTATGACGCAACACCATCGGTCGTAACAACACCGCCTGAATAATTAGTGACATATACGCCGCCGCCATTGCCGCCACTGTTGCCTGCCCCGCCAATGTAAACGACACCACCAGCATCACCGGCTTCCCCGCCACCGCCGCCGACACTTTGGGCAAAAATTGCCTTGGAGTCCCACCCGTTTGTATCGACTATTGCTCTATTGTAAACGCTGACAGTTCCGCCATTGCCGCCAACCGAACCCGTGCCGCCAATGGCAACAAGGCCTCCTGTATCTCCTGCGGAACCGCCGCCACCGCCGACGCTCTCGGCAAAGATACCATGGGAAGCCCGGCCCCTCGTGGAGATATTTCCACCGGTTCTATTGGAAACATAAACCCTGCCGCCGTGAGAAGCTGTTGATCCCGCGCCACCAATTGCGACAATGCCACCGGACGAGCCCCCCAACCCGCCGCCGCCGCCAACACTTTGCGCAACGATGCCGCGCGCATCGTGCCCCAGTGTTGTAATGAGACCGCTGTTGGTAACTGAAACATAACCCGCATTACCTCCGCCCGAACCGGCGCCACCGAGCGCCACAAGGCCGCCAGTGGCGCCTCCCGTACCGCCACCGCCGCCGGCGCTTTGCCCGACCAGACCGTGGGACCCGACCCCGCTTGTGCTTACGCTACCGGTTGAAACGATGCGCGCTTCACCGCCATTGCCTCCTTCAGCTCCCTGGCCGCCGGCAGCATAGATCCCGCCACCATCGCCTCCGGAACCGCCAAATCCACCAACACTTTGGGCCAGAACACCGTACGCATAGATGCCGCCTGTCGAAATCGTGCCCAACTGGTCAATCCTGACGGCGCCGCCGTCACCAGTTCCAGCACCATTGCCCGGCAAACCGGCAATACCGCCGCCGCCGCCGCCGGCTCCGCCGACGCCGCCGGCACTCTGGCCAAAGATGCCGTGACCCATTGTCCCTGTTGTGTAGATTTCACCTGTATTCTTTGCGGTGGCCCTGCCCCCATTACCACCAAATCCACCTTCTCCTCCGGTCCCTGAAATACCGGCACCATAACCACCCGCCCCGCCATCACCGCCGTGACTAAGCGTGACCAGACCGAAGGAAGCTGTTCCGGACGTTCTGATCACACCATTGTTTGTTGCGCTGGCTGAGCCTGCATTTGCGGCATTGCCGCCATCACCGCCAATACCGACCACTGCGCCGCCTCTGCCGCCCGCGCCGCCGTGACCGCCCTGGCTATAGGCTAAAACTCCAAAAGCCGCAGATCCCGATGTGGTCACCACTCCATCACTGGAGACACTGACCGTGTCACCACTTCTGCCTCCGCGACCGTCACCGCCAGTTGCCTTGAATATATGGTTGGCGTTCCCGCCTTGACCACCGGTTCCACCGGAGCTGAAACCAAAGATTCCGTGAGTAAGACTGGACGTAACATTGATGTTGGAGTTGATGGTAACTTCGCCGCCGAAGCCTGCATAACGTCCTGTGAGACCTTGAGAATACCCGAAAAAGACATCAACGGCGCCTTCGCCTCCATCACCCCCTATGGAACGAACAAACACACTCGGGAGGTAGGTCGTCTTTATCCTGCGCGTGGAAGCATCGATATTGAGGGTCAAGTCTTTGGCGCTCGTTCCCGAAACCTGACGGGAGCCATCGGACCCGTCACCTATAACCCAAATGCCGAAACTACCCGCCGGGGGCAAGATATCTCTCGTCAGCCTCTCGACATTGACGGTAAGTGGCGAGATCGGGGCGACAACCAAAACGCCGCTGGACTGATTGCCACTGCAGGTCAGGGTGCTCAGAGAAAAGGAGCACGGATCATTCGCAAGAGCAGGCTCCGCTGCAACACAGGCCGCACAGATCAAAGAGAGGTTGAGAGACAATCTCACCTTAAACGGCGCAATAGGCCCTTTCGATCCTGACGCGACAGGACGTTTCCCATACCTCATACATTCCCCCGGTCCACACCTGTTACCCAAAACCCAATCAGGCGGTCTCCAACCTCTACAGTGGCTGCTCCCCAGCCCCTGAGTCAACGGCACGAATTCCCTGACCGATACCAACTTTTGCTCCAACAAGTCTCTCGATGCCTCTTTGAGTCTCCTCGTAGACACCAATACGCTCATTAGGCCGCTTCGCTTATATCGCCTGTGCGCTGCGCGCTTGACGGTGATAGAACAGCCGGCCCACCCGAACACTGGAAGGCAGCGGCCTCAGAGTCCTTAGAACGACATTAGTTTTTTCTTAGGTTTTTCTTAGCATCTTAATCTAAGGTAGATTTCCGCCGCATTCGGGGGTTATTGATCTTTGAAAGTCGATCGAAAGCGGGAAACAGGGGCTCATGAATCAATATCAATGAACTCTCGCAAGGGCATCTGGACCCGAGCAATGCGGATGAACGGCGTTAGCCGATACAAATGCGGGCGTTGTTTCGAAGCAACCGGTGCATGCAGTAACAGGAGACCTGGATGACCGGAGACTTGGCACGGCCATTTCAAGTTGGCGATTGGCGGGTTAGCCCGGCCGACGGTCACTTGACCCTGGATAGTGGCGAAAATGTCCCAATTCGCCCCAAGGTAATGGCGCTCCTGGTCTATCTGGCATCCCGTGCCGGCGAGCTGATCAGCAATGACGAGCTGATTACGCATGCCTGGGATGGTGTCCATGTTTCAAACGCCGCCCTTTATTATACAGTCAACAAACTCAGGGCGGCACTTGGCGACAACCGCCAACAGCCTGTTTACATCGAAACCGTCCCCAAGCGCGGTTACCGACTTATTGCCGAGGTCAGCTTTGAGGAACCAGCTTCGGCGAATGCGCCGGCCCAATCCTCCGGCGAGACTCTTCAGAAGAAACGACACACAGCTCCCGCTTTGTTGATTTCCGGTCTTGTTGCCATCCTGATCGCCGCTTTCGTCACCCATCTCTCCCTGATTCCGTCCGAGAAAGCTGCGAGGCGAAACTCAATCGCGGTGCTGCCCTTTACTAATATGTCAGGCGACCCCGACAACGAGTATTTCTCCGACGGGGTTTCAGAAGAAATCCTCAATCTTTTGGCCCAGGTTCCTGGCCTGCAAGTCACCTCGCGCTCTTCGGCATTTCAATTCAGGGGTGGCAATATTGATATTCCTGACGTTGCTTCGCAATTGGGCGTGGCCAACATACTGGAAGGTTCGATCAGAGTATCGGGCACACGGTTACGGATCGCCGCGCAACTTATCGACGCCGACACCGATAAACACTTGTGGTCCGGGATCTATGATCGGGAGATCGATGATGTATTCGCTGTCCAGGATGAAATTTCTGCAGACATCGTCAAAGCGCTAACCTCGACTATGGGGCTCGAGTTACAAATCCCAGGGAGTAATTTGAGCAACTCCATTGTTGCCAGCAGGCAAGCTCATGAAGCCTTCCTGCGGGGACGTTACCTGATCGAACAACGCTCCCGGGCATCGATTGAGGGCGCCGTCCGCGAGTTTGAAAACGCAATATCCCTGGAGCCCGAGTACGCTCGCGCTCATGCCGAGCTGGCAATCGCCATATTGATGTTGGTTTGGGATCAATACGGCGACCTGATCCCTGCGGATGCCATTGCCAAGGCCTCACCCCATGTCGACAGGGCCCTGTCGATTAATCCGCTCCAGGCCGAGGTCCATGCCGCCATGGGGCTTATTGCCGCCTATCAACAAAAGCCGGAAGAAGGAGTTGCGCATTACCACCGGGCAACGGAGCTCAATCCAAATTACGCAAGCGTATACAGCTGGATGGCAAACCTGCTCCAGCAGTCCCTCGGGGCGTATAAGGAGGCGTTTGAAGCGCGCAGCAAGTCTCTTTCACTTGATCCTTTGTCCAAACCGACAAGATACCACAAAGTTGTGGAGCTGATTGCAACAAACAATTTGTCGGAGGCGGATCTGGAGCTCAAGAAACTAGCTTCCATTGCACCGGCATTTTATGCCCATGCGCAGGGCCAAAGAAACTCTGTTAACGGACAATGGTCCGATGCAATTTTCGGCAATCTTGAGGCTTTGACCATTAGCAAGGACTTCAGCCGTTCGAAATTTCACGTCACAAAAGAGCTGGCGAAAATACATCTGCCAGATGAGATCATGTCTATCTACGACAGGCCATACCCCGATGTCTGGAACAGAGTCGGGCGACCGGAAATTGCCGTGGCCTCGACGGAGTGGTGGCTGACGCAAGAACCGGGATCGATTTCTCCGTTGCAGGCTCACGGGCTCGCATTGGCGGGTGTGGGTGAGTACGGCCTTGCACGACCCTTCCTTGAACAGCTTTGGCAAACAAGCGGTGGTCTGGTTTCCGGCACAGGCGTCTTCCAGATCACACATGCTGCAGCCCTAATTGCAGCCAGACGCGCTGATGACGAAGAGGCAAACGTTGAAGACCTGTTGGCCGCGATCACAGACGAAGCAAAGCGTCTCAAAGAAGCAGGGATTGTTCAAACAATCCCTCGGGATTTTCCGTTCGATGCGGATATGGCCGAAGGCATGGCTTTGTTCCTGGGCGGCGAGCACAAAAGAGGCCTGTCACTAATCGCCAAAGCCGCAAGCGATGGCCATTTCATTTGGCCCAAAGAGGCCTACTTGCAGAACTTGTACGGCGACCCGGGATTTGCTCCCATCCTTGCAGACCAGAAAGCTCGTCAGGTCCGAGAGCGTGGGAAAGTCCTGACTATTGTTTGCGGGGAGAACCCGTACGCCAGCGTATGGCAACCCACCAGGGAAACTTGCGACAACTTCAGGGCGAGCAACAAGGACTAGTCAAAACAGGCTTTTCATCCATTTCCACACCACCCATTGCGACCAAACTATGCCGCCCCCCCATAACATAAATTATACGCCCCAAAGTTCGACCCCTGCGAGGGGTGCGGTTTGGCGGGGCGGATCCTCAGGTGACCTGCGGGGTCCGAGGCCGGGCAGGGGGACTGGTCGGCCCTGATCGGGACACGCACGATTCCATAACCGCCGATGAGTTCGAATCCCTAACGATCGCAGACAAAGGACCCGTACCAGTGGGCGATGTCAGCCTCAATTTGCTCGGGCGCGACCCTGCCCCTCAGCCTCTTTGCCTCGTCCCTGCACCACTGCATCATCGCCGAAAACTCGGGCAACTCCCCTTCATCTTCAGCGGCCATTGAACCTTCAAGGTGACCGACAATACGCTCCAGGCGATCCGCCTCGTCCAGCCAGTCCCTGTATTCATCGACAAACTTGAGCCGCTTTTCACGCAATCGCTTGCGCTCCGCTGCCTCCGTCCGGCGCTGTTCGGCTTCGGCTCTTTCGCGCGCCCATCGTTCTTGTTCTTCATGTCGCTCGCGTTTTTGGACAGCATGTGGCTCAAGGTGGGCAATAAAATCATTCAGCAGCTTCTCGACCCTCTGGATCTTTGCGTCACCCCACTTGCATCTCATGCCGGAGTAAGCGTTTTCTCCAATCTCCAGATAGAGTTTTCCTTCCGAGTGATAGTCAAATTCGGGAATTGTTCTCTCATACTCCCATCGGCGCTCCCAGTTTCGCGAGTTCCAGTTGCGTGGCGTCTCCTTACGATCAAATTCGACCAGCTTGGCCTTTTCCTCATCCGTATGCACATGTTTCTTTCTCTTCACCACTTCATGGAGCCCGAAAGAAATAGTTTCGCCGGCGATCTGAAGAACGGCAGTTTCTTCTCCGCGCGCTATCTGAAGGCCCCTTTGATCAAAGGCTGTGGTCAGTGCATCGATGATGGCAATAGCTCGGTCAATACTCTCCTCTCTTACTTCAACGGGGAAACACTGTGGAGACCGTATAACCTTCAATCCCTTTCCATTGGCCTTCTGTTTTGCCAAACGCAACTTCAGCCAGACGCCCATTTTCGTCTCAGGCTCCCGCCCGGTACCGACCTCAATCTGATTCTCAGGTTGCTGTTCCCGGTCCCTTGCCGCCGCCTCGACACCTGACACAGCTTCTGAAAGATCACTCTTCCGAGTGCTTGTGATGCGAATCTTGTAGCCAGGATCTGCCTCCTCTTCAGGCAACGCTTCCTGTACTACCTTCTTGCCCGCAGCAAGTTTCGCCCAATATCCTCTTGGTGGAACGGGAACGTCATTACGATGGCAAATCTTTTTGAGGCCGACATCGGAAATGCCAAGATCCTCCGATGCCCTGGTCATGGGTTTTTCCCAGACCAGATCGTAGAGTTCCTGTCTTGTGAATTGGAATGACGTTTTCATTGCCCCAACTCCCTTTCTATAACGCCTTTTCGAAACTAGGTCACAAGCTTGACGAGAGCCTTGTGAACAAGAGCCGTCGCCTCGGGGTCCTTCTTGCAAGAGGCAAGCATCGAAGCCCTAAGCGCCTCTCGCGTAACACCGCCGGGCAACTCCCCCGTCACCATCTGGAAATAAGCCTCAACGGCCGCACCGCCTTGTGAAACAACGCCGAGATCCTCATAGGAAAACCCCGGTACAAGCGCAGGGGCGACGCTCTTGAGCGTGAAAACCGACCCGGCAGTCTTGATTGCCTTTTCGATCAGCAACGGATGCATAAAGGTCTTCCTGACAACAACGGCCAGATCGACCACCCGGTCCTTGATTGCAGAGAGATCGGTCGCCATCTCGGGAAACCGATCAATGAGGTCTTTGAGGACCGGAAGTTCAGCGTTGGGGGCCGCGTAAGCCACGATTGGTTCTGACTCACCCTTCAATAACTCAACAAGCCGCGTTGCAAATTCGTGCGCCGGATCTTCATGTCCCTCGGCCAAATACTCGCCGATGTGATCACAAGTCAAATCCGCATTCAATCTGTGGGCTGAAAATTGAAATGGCGCTCTTTGATGTGGACGCGTGCCTATGTGAAGGGGCCAGGCGACGCCGGACAGATACTCAAAATCAAGATGGATCGCAGGAAGGGGAAAGTCCTTCAGTAACTCCGCCAACTCCGTTTCAACAATGACCTTCTTGTGCCTTGCATGCACTATCATGCGCTGTTGCTCCAGGTTTGAAGCTGTTTCCGGATCAAGCTCTGACAGTCTGTCAAAACCTTCACCCTTCAGGGCCTGAAGTTTTCCTCTTCCTGGACGGTAGAGCACATCAATCCAGTCCTCTGGCTTGCCTTCAGTGCATCTGTGCCAGAACGGACAAAGCCGATCACCCAGTTTTGTGCACATGGATTTTGCGGGTTCTATGTCCGGTTCTTCAGACCGCATCAAGACATCAAGGAATTGGCTGGCTCTTTTCGCGACGGCTTCGATTTCTTCATCCAGTTCATCAAGCACCTCTGCCTGTCTGAAGAATTTCTCCGGATCTGGCAGCTGTTGATCCAGAACGTAGTCCGAATTCACATACAGATATCGCGCCGACTGAACATTGAGACCTGCGCCACGAGCGACCCAACATTGAACCGCTATGTCCTGGGCAAACTGGTCCTCCAAGGGTTGGTATTTGGTTTTCTTTCTGACAGCACCGACAGACTTGACCTCGCGTATGCCCCAACCACCGCCTTCAAGACGCTCAAGGATGTCAATTCGCACCCGAATGCCTTCATGTTCGACGGCCGCTTCGAAGATCGCCGAAACACTTGGGTCGTCAATCAACTCCTGTGTTCTGGCCAAGGCCTTCTGATGGTCATAGGCGACTTCTGCCACCAAAACACCATCCGGAAAGAGAGCCTGTGCCAAGGCACCGACCCTGTTTCCAATGTCTGCGCCGGACCCGGGGATAGGTTCAACATGATCCGGTCTGTTGTAGAAATTTTTCCACAGCCAGCGCTCGCATATGTGTGCACCTACGTAGCTTGACTTTGAAAGATAGGGCTCTCGATGCACTTTGATACCTCCTTACGCCAATATCAGTTCAGCCAATCCATCCAAGCGTCCCTTTACGCTCCTCCAGTTTGGCATTACCTTTTCGAGGTTGCGATAGAAACGAGGACTGTGATTGTGTTCGATGAGATGACAGATCTCGTGCAGAATTACATAGTCGATACATTCCCTGGGTGCTTTAACGAGATGTGGATTGAGAAGCACTTTCCCTTTGGCTGAACAACTCCCCCATTGCTTCTTCATCGATTGAAGTCGGAAATGTGGTTCGTCTGATAACCAGGTTACGGAGCCTGATAGATCCTTCCATCGACGTTCAAAGATTACGTGAGCCCGGGCTCTGTACCACTCCTTCAAAAGGTTCTGAACTTTATGGGCATCTGGGTTCGCACAC
>JAUWTJ010000122.1 GCA_030614785.1 Alphaproteobacteria bacterium
AACGGTTGACCAGCGTCATCGGAATCGAAACCCCGCCCCATCGCCCATTGCATTCGATCCAGTGAACCTTTGCATCCCTAAGGTTTCCCCCCGAAACGATGGCATCGAAACTGCACCGTCCATAATACCCCAGCTCCTGAAAAAGCAGGGCTAGTTGCATTGCACCCGATGACAGCACCTGACCAATCCGGTCAGGTAGCCGGACGGGGTTGTCTATTCGGTTGACGAAGATTTCTATCTGCTAGACGAGTCCCTGATCAAATATGCGCATCTTGGGTCTTTTTAGCTTTGGAACGACTGATGATTTAACGTGTCTCTCGTCAGCGCCTCATGGAGTTGGAAAGCGCTCTTTGCTAGGTTGAGCCCCATCATTATTCCTTTCGCCACGGTTGCCAACCGTTCTGTTTTCTGGCTGCAACCCCGGCAATTTGGCATATTCCGATGCCGCCCATCCCCGGATTGTTTTGTTGCGCCAGCTTTTCGTTGAACAAGGGTCGTATGAAAAACATCTGCGCATTAACGGGTGTTAAAGACGGCCATCAGGCGAGGCGTTAGGGTTTTCCGTGTTGGTGTTGCGCAAGGCTAAGGGAAGCAATGTGCGCCAATTCATGATCCGGGAGGAGAAAGTCATGGGCTACAATCTCAAATCATCGGTGCTGCCTGTTGAAACTGGCGATGCACCCAGTTCTGAATCACGGCGCAGTTTCCTGAAAATAGCTGCATTGACCGGCGCTGTTGTTTCGGTATCCGGTCGCCGGGCTTTGGCCAATGGCGATATCGGCTTTCACGCCAAGGACCTGTCCGACGAGAAATTGATCGAAATGTACAAGACGATCCTGAAAATCCGATGGCATGAGCGCACTCAAGCTGACCAGATGCTGACCAATCCAGACTACCGGGGCTACAACCACTTCTACGCTGGTCAGGAAGCCGTTGCGACCGGGGTTTGCGCGAACTTGCGCAATAGCGGTCCGTTTGATCAGATCGACCTTGTCTATTCGTCGCACAGACCATCCGGCCACGCCATTGCCAAGGGCGTTGACATCCCCAAGATGTGCGCCGAGAATGATTTCAGGGCTACCGGCCTGAACGGCGGCTATGCGGCCGAGATGCACCTGTCTGACCCCTCGGTCGGCTTCATCGGCGCCGACGGGATGATCGGGCCAGCCCCGGTGATCGCCTCTGGCTCGGCCTTTGCCTTTAGGGCACGCGGATCGGATCAGGTAGCGGTCGTGTTCGCCGGAGATGGCAACTATGCCGCGCCGCATTTCCATTCGACGTTGAACAACGCGAAGCTTCTGGATTTGCCGCTGGTTTACGTGATGGAAAACAATCTCTATCACCAATACGCCCACTATTCCTATTCCTGCCCGCACAAGGATATCGCCGATGCGGCGGGAGCCTACGGAATCCCGACCAAGATCGTGGACGGTCAGGACGTCCTGCAAGTCTACAACGCGGCCAAGGATGCAGTCGACCGCGCCCGCGCAGGCGGCGGACCGACCTTCATCGAGGCCAAGACCTATCGCTATTACAATCACTGGGGCGCTCCGGGCGCAAAAGCCGGTGAGTTGGGCGCTTTTGGATATGACCCGCTTGCGATCAACTCATTTCGTCCCGAACGCGAGGTCCGGGCCTGGATGCAACGCGATCCGGTTGATATTGCGCGGAAGATTCTGGTGGACTGGGGTGTGCTTGACGAAGCCCGTGCCATCGAGATGGAAGCCGAGATCAAGGCAGAAATCGAAGCCGCCTTCGCTTGGGCCAATGAGCAACCGCTCTGCACGCCCGAAGACGGACTTAAGCACGTATTCACCGAAGGCACCGTTCCTGCCCGCCAGTTCGGCTGAGGCGCAGGCCCGTTATTGAAAGGAAAGACAGATGGCACAGAAAAGTTGGATGTACTCGGTCCTGGAGGCCGTACAGTACGAAATGCAGCAGGATCCGGCGATGACCTGGATTTACGAGCTGACCCCGCCGGTGGCCTCGAACCCAGGCAAGCCGGTGATCAACCTCGAAACCGAGTTCGGCCGCAAACGCGTGGTCAATACCGGGATCGACGAAAGCTGGATGGCTTCTGCCGTTTTGGGGGCGGGCCTCGCCGGATCGCGCGCGGCGACGTATATTCCCTATCAGGGAGCTCTCATGTGCTTCGAGGTGATTCAGAACGTTGCAGGCAAACTGCGGCACATGACCGGTGGTAAGGCATCGATGCCGGTGGTCTGGATCATCGAGATGACCGGCCAGACACCCGGTTTCGCCGGGCAGCACTCCTGTTACGAAGAGGATAGCTATTATGCCCATATTCCCGGGGTGCGAACGGTGATCCCCTCGACCCCCTATGATGCAAAGGGGATGATGATCTCGGCTCTGCGGTCGCCCGATCCGGTGGTTTATCTCTATCCGGCCGGTCTGCGGACGCTGACCGGAGAGGTTCCGGACGAGGCCTACGAGGTGCCGCTCGACAAGGCTGCGGTCCGCCAGGAGGGCAGCGACATCACCATCGTAAGTTCCGGTGGCGGAATGCCCGGCGTTCTGGAAGCGGTCGAAACCCTGACCGGCGAGGGCATGAGCGTCGAAGTCATCGACCTGCGCGTCCTCAAGGAAATGGACACCGAGACGCTGGTAAAATCGGTCGCCAAGACCAAGCGGCTGCTGACGGTTGATCAGTCCTACTATACGCTTTGTCCAGGGGCCGAGGTGATCGCTCGCGTGGCCGAAAATGTGGATGGAGCCCGCTACAAGCGCGTTGCGTTCCCGGATGCTCCGCCCCCCGCATCGCCTGAGATGTTCGTCTGGATGCGGCCCGACGCCGACAACATCGCAGGAGCTGCCCGTGCCCTTGTCTGAAGAAAATGCACCTGTCGCCAACGCGGCGGCAACACCGGAACAGGCCAGTTGTCAGACCTGTTCCGGCGGGATCCTCGCTGGAGAAGTGGTGAACACCGCGCTTTGGGAAGGGGACCGGTTGATCGTTGTCGAGAACATTCCCGCGCTGGTTTGCCAGCAATGTGGCGAGCGATACTATGAAGACGAGGTCGCGATGGTGCTGGACATGATGCGTGGCGGCGGATTTTCCGAAACCTCTGCCACCCGCGTCATGTCGGTACCTGTTTTCTCGTTCCGGACACCGGGTGCGCACGCATCGGGCACCGACCCGGGAGGAATCGATGCATCCGAATAGAACAGGTATGGCCATGTTCGTCCTGCTGCCGTTTCTTGCGGTGGCAGCGGCGCTGGCAAGTGGACAGAGCTTTGACTTCATGCCACCCGGTGGCAAGGCAATCCTGATCGAAACCCTTGGAAAGGGTGATCCGGCCGAGATTGCCGCCATTGCCTCGCGCAAGGCTGACCGGGAGGAATGGGTGGCATGGGCACGCAGCCATGAGGCCGGTCTTGACGATCCGGCTATCGAGACATTCGCCGGATATGCTGCGCTGAACTTTCCGCTTGATGGGGAAAAGCTGCTGGCAATCCGGACAAATGGTCTGGATGTGCCGGATGAAGACGAACCGGTATTGCCGCCTGACGGCAAGGACCTTGCCACCGCGCAATGCCAATTCTGTCATTCGTTGTTTTCAAGCTATTTGATGCAGGACCGGGATAAGGTTGGCTGGGAAAGCACGTTCAAATCCCCGTTTCACGTCGAGCTTCCGATGACCGAGACCGAGCGTGCCACCTTCGTAAGCTATTCGGTCACCAATATGCCTCTGAAATTCGAGGATGTTCCGCCGGAGCTCAGGTTCTGAGGCGTCCGAATTGACATAAAGGAGAGCCATGATGAACAGGATTGCATACGGCCTGACCTTGCTGGCGGCCGGTCTGGTGGTTGCCACGACGGGCTGTGCCATCGCGCAAGAAGAGGACGACATTTTTGCGTTCATTCCCCAAGGTGGGCGCAGTCTTCTTGAACAGGTCCGCGCCGCAGGGATGCCAGGTGAATTGGAAAACAGCATCTTTGAAGAAAGTGGCAGTGCCACCGAATGGAAACAGAAACTTGATGCGGCGGTCACTGGCATGGACAGTTGGCAACTCGACACGTTGGCCCATTTCCTGGCAGTGCGGGCGCCGCTGGAGCGTGGCGCAGAGGTGCCGCGCGACGGGCGCGACATGGCGCTGTCCCTTTGCCAGTTCTGCCACATCATCACTGTGGTGATTACGCAGGATCGCCCGCGCCAAGCTTGGCTGGGCACAAAGATTTCGCCCAGTCATATAGAGATCGAGATGACCGAGGCCGAACGCATATTGCTGGCTGATTATCTTGTCATCAATGCTGGGATTCCGATTGACCAGATTCCGCAGGTGCTGCGTGCTGGCGGGGCGTCATATTAGGGCGGCCATCGCAAGCGGGCGGTGCGCTGCGGGGAGGGGAAAGGCCTGCCGATGCTATTTACGTCGCTTGAATTCCTGCTTTTTCTGCCGATTGCAGTTTTGCTGTTCTGGGGGCTTCCGGCGCGATTTCGTCTGACGTGGCTGATTTTGGCGAGCGTGGGGTTCTATGCCAGTTTCGGGGTCGGAAATCTTGCCTATCTTGCGGCTGTCATCGCAATCACGCTGGCTGCGGGGCGCGTTCTGTTGCGCCCTGATGCATCCTGCCGGAGGGCGGTTTTCTATGGCAGTCTGGGCGCTATCCTCGGTCTTCTGATCGCTCTGAAATACTACGACCCGATCGCCAAAGAGGTGGCGTGGTTACCTGCCCTCGGACTGCGTTCGCCGGCGGGGTTTTCCTTTTATGCATTTACCGCGATTGCCTTGCTGATCGACCGCTACCGCAGCCCTGGCACCGCGTCCGCCAGCTTGAATCAGGATATTCTGTTTCTGGCATGGTTCCCGAAGATTCTTGCCGGACCGATTGAGCGGATAGGGTCATTCGCAGAGGCGTTGGGGAAACAGTCCCGCCTGAAACCTGCGCATTTCGCATTTGGTTGCCAGTTGATCCTCTGGGGGCTGGTCAAGAAGGTTGTCATTGCTGATAATCTGGCCCCCTTCGTTGATCGC
>JAUWTJ010000141.1 GCA_030614785.1 Alphaproteobacteria bacterium
GCTTTCATCGGAACAGAATCAGTCGCCGTCCCATGAAATCACCGTGTACGATGCCTCCAATTTGCCGGACGGGCTCATTGACCGACTGCACAAGCGGCTAACGCCTCAGATCACAATCAGCAACGGCAACACCGAATTATTGTCGAAGGGACTTGTATCGGTCGATGGTATGGAGAATTCACAGTCCATAGCAGCGGCTTCGCTGGCCATCACCACCCTCAGTGCAGGCAGACTTTCCGTCGATTTCCTGAACCCGCATATAGGACAGAAGAAGGCCGCCGGCCGCGGGCAACTCACCAAATGGGCGGCTGTTGCCGCGGTGGTTCTGGTTGTTGGAGTCGGAGCCGTCATTGCGGACTGGCACGGTAAGAACGCCGACATCACCGCCTATTCCGAGCAACTGGACTTGATAAGCGAAGATGTTGCCGCCGCCCGCGAAATGGTAGATCGAATTTCCTACGCCGGCAGTTGGACCTCCCGCGAACCCGAGTTCCTGGAGTGCTTACGGCAATTGACGCTGGCATTCCCGGAATCGCCAACGGTATGGGCCACCAGCCTGGCCATAAGCGAGCAAGCCGAAGGTTCGCTGGTCGGCAAGGCCGTTGATGAAGCAAGTTTCTATGAAGTTCTGGACAAGATCAAACTAGACAGCGCATTTTCCGGCGTCATGATGATGCACCTGCGGGACGCCGGGGGTAGTTCCATGGAAAAAGAATTTGCCGTGACATTTAAATTCAAAGGTTTGAAATAGAATGGGTCTGTCAAAACGAGAGCGAATTATCCTGATTGCCACGATTGCATCCGTTGGGCTTTTTGTTGCGGTCAAATTTGTCATTGACCCCGTGCAGGCGAAACGCGATGAGCTGGAATCGCAGAGACAGCAGCTTCTGGGGGACCTCAACGAGGCAGAACTGCTGATTGGCAACCACGGGCGAATGCAGAAAAAGTGGAACGCGATGCTGTCCGACGGCTTGCGAAACGAGACTGAAGCCGAGAGCAGGATATTGGACGCTCTGAGGGAATGGTCCGACGCTGCGAACATGGCGCTCAGCTCCATCCGACCGGAGCGTATTTCAAGTGACAAAGGGCTCCAGGAAATGATCTTCACCGTCGCCGGCAAAGGAACACTTGACTCTGTGGCACGTTTCCTGTGGCAGATGGAGACAGCGGCATTGCCGGTCAAGATCAAGGACATGCAACTGGGTTCGAGCAGTGAATCCGGCAACAGCATGTCGCTGCAACTGCATCTCTCGGCGCTCTACCTGGGTGCACAAAACAAAGCGGAAACCGGACAATCGGAGGGGAGAAAATGAAGAAGCACTATAACAGAGTGGCATTGTTCATGTTCTTCGTGGCCTTGCCGGGGTTCATTGCCGTCACATGGTCTGATGCCGGAGAAGGCCAGGAACCGACCAGTCAGTCGGATTCGTGGGACACATACAAGATAATTGTCGAGCGAAATATGTTCTCTCGGCAAAGAAGCCCGCGCGTCGACCGCACCGGGAGGCAACAAGCACCCGCACCCCCTGCCCCTAATCCTGAATCGTATGTTATCCTAAAAGGAATTGTTCAGGAAGACGGCGTATTTCTTGCTTTTCTTGAAGACACCCAAAGCGGCCAGATCCTCAGAGTCCGCAAAGGTTACAAGGTGGCACGCGGCGTAATCACGGATATGACCCTCGATTCGATCAAGTACCAATTCGAAGATCGCACCGTCACAGTCGCCATGGGATATGACCTGGAGGGCGGACAGGGTACTATGACTTTCTCGCAAATGTATGAGTTGTCGCAGGCATACTCGTCAGCGCCGGAGGAAGGGACAGCGGAGTCATCGAGCCCTCCCTCAGAGGACGAAGCGGAAATACTGAGACAACTTATGGAACGACGACAAAAGCAGATCGGGCAGTAGAACCCCGATACAACAAGTATGAATAGACACGCATAGATTCAGAAGGAGACAACAGCCATGCGAACTTTTGCATTAACAATCATAGCGGCGATGTTGGCCGGCCCAGTCTTGCTTACACCAGGCCACATTTTAGCGCGACCGACGTCGGATTCAACGGCCGAACCCGTCGAGGTTGTCGAGACCAATGGTGACATGAAGATCAAGCTCAATTTTCAGGATGCACCCTTGCAGACTGTTTTGGAGTATCTGTCCGAAACAGCGGGACTGACGGTTGTCTCCGACGAGCCTATTATTGACGGCCGCATGACGGTTATCAGCCGCCAGCCGATCTCGTTGGATAAAGCTGTTTCCTTGATCAACTCAGTACTGAAGGAAAGGGGCTTGACCACCGTGCTCAACGGCGATATCCTCAAGGTCATCACCCTTGCGAATGCCAAGCAGGAGAGCGTTCCCGTCTTTTCCGGACGCGATCCGGACGCTATCGTGGCCGGCGATGATATAGTGACCTATGTGATCCCCGTGAGCTATGTAACCGTGCGTGCATTGCGGGAAAACCTACAGACCCTGATCCCGGAATATGCCAGCCTCGAGGCCAACGAGGACGGTAACGCCCTTATAATCACCGACACGACAGCCAACATCAAGCGCCTGATGAAGATCGTTAAGGCGTTGGATACCCACATGGCCTCGGTGGCAGAAATCAGGGTCTTCCGTCTGGTCAATGCCGACGCCAGGAGCGCAGCCGACATGATCAACGCCATGTTCGACCAGAATCAGCAGGGCGGCGGGCGCAGTAGTCGAACCAGTCGGGGAGGCCCGACGGGTATGAATCCCATGCAGATGATGATGAACAGGATGGGTGGCGGCGGCCCTGGCGGAGGACGCGGCGGCTTTGGCGGAGGCATGATGGGCGGCGGGCGCGGAGGACGCTAGCTAGCCCAGATGAATCCGAAGGAGGATCAGGCGGATATCTGAACCCTCGGGCTGAGCAATAAAGAAACTCGAGCAAGAAAGCGCAAATACAACGAATATCGAATAGCCTTTGGATGCTAAGGAGACCATAGCGATGCAGAATCTCAGAACACTTATCATAAGCATGATGCTGGCCACCACCGGCCTGCTGATGCCCAGTTACTGCTTTGCGCAGCAGATCGCCGACTCTCCGCCGGGGACCAAGGCTGAGGACACTGTTGTCTTCACTGACCGCGACGAC
>JAUWTJ010000018.1 GCA_030614785.1 Alphaproteobacteria bacterium
CCACGACATTGAGGCGCTCAAGTCCGCTTACCGGGAAAAACTGATCTCGCTCGATGTCGCAAAATCCGATGCTGCCTTCGCCGAACGCGAGTTCAAACGGCAATCAGAGCTGGCCTCGACCCGAGTTGTTTCCGAAGCGCGCTTTGATCGCGTGCGGCACGAAATGGAAGTCGCACGGCAACAAGTCACCATCGTCAGCCAGGATCTGGAGCGACTTCTTGTTTCCCTTGCGGGCAATCCCGACCTGCCCGTGGAGGAGCACCCCGGCGTGATGGAAGAACAGGCCAAGGTCGCTCGGGCAGAGCTTGACCTTGTCCGGACAGAGGTGCGGGCTCCGCTTGGCGGCATTGCCTCCAATGTCCCGAACAGGGGCGACTATATCCGCGCCGGTTTTCCGGCCATGAGCGTTGTCGGAACCAATGACATCTGGATCGAGGCCAATTTCAAGGAGACCCAGCTCACGTTCGTCGAGCCGGGTCAGCCCGTTACCATCAAGGTGGATGCTTTCCCGGGTTGGGAATGGGAAGGCTATGTCGAAAGCGTCGCCTCGGCCACCGGGTCGGAATTTTCCATTCTTCCGGCGCTGAATTCGTCCGGCAACTGGGTGAAGGTGGTTCAGCGCGTGCCGATGCGTATCAGGATCGAGCCGAAAGGCGATGAACCGAAACTCAGAGCAGGCCTCAGCACCCATATTTCGATCGATATCGGCGTGCGGCGCGGCACGTTTGCACCGCGCAGGCAAGCCCGCATCATTCAGACTACCGGTGACCTTTCCGGTGCATCCACCGATGACCTTCAAGACTGATTTGCAGGACGGATAGATCTCATGTCCCTGACGGACGAAGCAGTCATACATCCCAAGAACCGCATGATGATGATGGTCACACTGATGATGGCCACTGTCATCCACTGGACCGATATGACCATCGCCGTCGTCGCCCTTCCGTCCATGCAAGGATACCTGGGCGCCTCACGGGAACAAATTTCCTGGGTCATTACGTCCTATGTTGTCGCGGCGGCCATTACGACGCCGCCGGCGGCCTTCCTGGCCTCGCGTTTCGGGCGCAAGAACATCTTCATTTTTGCTGTTGGCCTGTTCACAATTGCCTCGATGGCGTGCGGCTTTGCGCAAAGTCTGCATCAACTGGTGTTTTTCCGCATCGTCCAGGGCGCAGCCGGCGGCCTGATATCACCAATAGCCCAGGCGACGATGCTTGATGCTTACCCGAGGGCAAAAATGGGCAGCGCCATGGCGACGTTCAGTATTGGCACCATGATGGGGCCGATACTGGCGCCAACCATCGGGGGCTGGCTCACGGAATATTATGACTGGCGCTGGGTTTTCTTCATCAACCTGCCGATCGGCATTTTGACGCTGGTCGGAGTTTATAAGTATATCCCGACAATTAAAGACATGGTGCGCATGCGCTTTGATACCTTCGGGTTCATCCTGCTGTGTACCGTGATCATAGCGCTGCAGCTGATGCTGGATCGAGGCGTCTCAAAGGCCTGGTTTCAATCCCCTGAAATTATTATTGAAGCCGGCCTGGCTGGTCTGTGCCTCTACATGTTCATTGTCCATATCAGGACGGCGAAGGATCCCTTTATCTCGCTGGCGATCTTCAGAGACTTCAACTATTCCACAACGATGATATTCGGATTTTTCATGGGTGTGACCATGTTGGCGACCATGACCCTGTCGCCAAGCTTCCTGCAGGTCCTGCTCGGCATGCCGCCAATGTATACCGGCTTCCTGATGATCCCCCGAACTGTCGCGATGTTGATCTCGATGCAGGTCGTCGGGCGTCTGGTCAACACGGTTGACCCGCGCCTGCTCATCTTCATTGGGCTGGGCCCGCAGGCCTATGGCTATTGGGGCATGTCGCAGTTCAATCTGGATACCGGCGCCTACGAGATCATCACGACAGGTCTGTGGCAGGGATTTGGCATGGGCCTCACATTTGTACCCATGACAATCATCGCCTTTTCGACCCTTGCGCCGATGTTCCGCACCGAAGCCTCGGGCATGATGAACCTGACACGCTCTATTGGCTCGAGCATCGGTATTTCCGTGATGGTCACAATTCTCGCCCGAAGGTCGGTGACCAACCACACCTATCTGCGTGACTTCGTGAACCCTTACGTCGAGCCATTCACAACCCTGAGCCCGGGACTTCTGCTTGAAGAAGGCGCGGGTGTTGCTGCGGCCATTAACGGTGAGGTCTTGCGCCAGGCCACCATGATCGGCTATGCAAATTGCTTCTATGTACTGGCGTTCCTGACGCTCTTCACCATGCCGTTTGTCTTCATCATGAGGAAACCGCCACCCCTGCCATTGCAGATGCCGCCTCCTCAAATCGTCAAGCCACAACCGCCTTCTTCTTCCGATATGGCCCCGAAGTCTGCTATAGATCCGGAACCTGCGTGATATGAAAGCCGGCGGGCAGCGCCGGGACAATCCATTAAGACAAGTGTGGCAAGATCCCATCCATGAGCGTGATTGAAAAATATCGGGACCTGGCCCGGTCCGGCGAGGTGACGCCCGATCCGGTGCAGGAGCTTGCCATCGAGCAGCTGGAAATCATTGCCCATCGTCTTGCGAACTACGATCCGGGCAAGAAGCGCTGGCTGTTCGGCAAGGCGGAGCCGGAGCCTCGCGGGCTCTATATTTTCGGGCCCGTTGGCCGCGGCAAATCCATGTTGATGGACCTGTTCTTTGATGCGGCTCCCCTTGTCGCCAAGCGACGGGTTCACTTCCATGCCTTTATGGCCGAGGTCCACCAGGAGATCTTCAACTGGCGCAGCCTGAGCGCTACTGAGCGGGCGCGTGAGCCACATTTCCTCAAGGATGCCGGTGATGATCCTATTCGCCCCGTGGCCAGAAAGGTTGCCAGCGGGGCGTCACTCTTGTGTTTCGACGAGTTTCAGGTCGAGGATGTCGCCGATGCCATGATCCTCGGACGCCTGTTCGAAGCCTTCTTTGAATTCGGCGTTGTCGTCGTTGCAACATCCAACCGCGCGCCAAAGGACCTCTACCTCGACGGGCTCAATCGCCAACTCTTCCTGCCTTTCATCGACCTTCTGTGCGCCCGCATGGATCTCTATCAGCTCGATGGTCAGCATGACTATCGCCTCGATCGTCTGCAGGGTGCGAAGGTTTACCACACGCCGCTTGGGCAAAGCGCGACGGCGGCGCTTGATGATACCTTCCGCAAGCTGACGGATGAGGGTAAAGGCAAACCACTTGACCTGGAAGTCCTGGGGCGAAAACTTACAATTCCGCAGGCTGCAAAGGGCGTCGCACGGGCAAGCTTCGATGATCTGTGCGCCAAAGCCCTTGGCGCGCAGGATTACCTGGCGCTCGCGGCAGCCTTTGATACCCTCATCCTTGACGATATTCCGACACTGGGCCCGGAAAAACGCAATGAAGCCAAACGCTTTGTCACGCTGATCGATACGCTATACGAAAATCACGTGCGCTTGATCGTCTCAGCCGCAGCTGAACCGTCGCAGCTTTACCCGCAAGGAGACGGCAGCTTCGCATTTGAACGCACAGCTTCGCGTTTGATGGAGATGCAGTCCGAAAGCTGGCTTGCCGGACGTTAACCGATGATCACTCCGACTTACCCAGAAGCTTGCTGGCGATCTCAAAGAGATTGGCCGAGAGTTTATCTGTTGCAAAGATGCGTTCAAGCTGCCGCTTCATGAGATCTGATTGCGCCGGTTCAAATCGCTTCCAGCTGGAAAAGGCTTCGCAGAGTGTGGCCGCCGTTGCCGGGTTGACTGAGTCGAGCACCAGGATCTGATCGCCGATGAAACTGTAGGCTCTGCCTGATGCTTCATGGAAGTGAAGCGGATTGTTGTAGCTAAAAGCGACGAGAAGAGCTCTTACCCGGTTGGGACTGTCGAGGGAAAAGGCCTCATGCCCCGTGAGCTCCTGAACGCGGGTGAAAGTCTTCGCAACGCTTGAGGTCGCTTCGAGCTGCAGCCACTTGTCGATGACGGTCGGCTCGCCTTTCCAGCGTTCATAAAAAGCACCGAGGCAAGCCTCGCGCGCCTCACCCTCTTGATGCGCAATGACCTGAAGGGCGGCCATGGTGTCGGTCATATTATCCGACATCTCAAACTGGGTGACGGCCAGACCCTGAAAAGCCTCCTGCCCGGTGGCACTCAACCAGGAAAGAGCCTGGTTCCCGAGAGCCCGCTTGCCTGCTGGCGCGGCATCAGGGCTATAGGGCTCGTTTGACGTCAGAGCGCTGTAGAGCGTTTCAAACTCTGCACTGAGTGAAGTCCCGACGCTCTTCTGCAAGAGTTTTCGCGCCTTGTGGATCGGCTCGACCCGAATGACTTCCATCTCAAGGCCAATGTCCCGCTCTGCCGGCAAGGCAAGGACCAGCGCCCGAAACGCCGGATCGAGACTGTCATCGGTCAGTATAGACCGGGTGGCTTCAACGAAGCGCGCAGGGACATGGGGAACTTCACCGCGCGCCAGCGCTTCGGTCATTTCCAGGAGGATTGACATTGTATAACGGTGTGCGGCCTCCCAGCGATTGAACGGATCACTGTCACTTGCCATGAGGAGAAGGCTGTCATCCTCAGGCACTTCGTTAATGCTCCTGACAGGTGCAGAAAACCCTCGAAAGAGCGATGGCACGGCATCTTCCTCAACACCGACAAATCGGAAGGTCTTTTCCGCGACATCAAACTCCAGAACACGAGTGGTCTCACCGGTTTCAGCTTCACCTTCGAGACACAGCGGCAAATCCTTGCCGCTCTTTCCCACCAGACCCATACGCAGGGGCATGGCAAGTGGCATCTTCTCCGCCTGACCTGGCGTCGGTTTTGTTTCCTGCGTAAGCTTGAGGTCGAGGGTTTTTGTTTCCGCGTTGAACGTCGTTTCGGATCTGACATGCGGCGTTCCGGCCTGGGCATACCACTTCAGGAAACCGGTCAGGTCTGTGGCGTTGGCGTCGCCCATGGCGGCGACGAACTGCTCCACCGTTGCAGCCTCACCGTCGTGGCGTTGTTGATAGAGCGCGATGCCCTTGCGAAACCCTTCGCGGCCAACAAGAGTGTCGATCATGCGGCACAGCTCGGCGCCTTTTTCATAGACCGTGCTGGTGAAGAAATTATCGATCTCGATGAAACTCTCCGGCCGGACCGCATGTGCCAATGGCCCCGCATCCTCGGCAAACTGGGCGCGCCTCAAGGCCTGAACATCCTTGATGCGTTTGACGGGTTCGGAGCGCATATCAGAGGAAAACAGTTGATCACGGAAAACCGTCAGGCCTTCTTTCAGACACAGCTGGAACCAGTCGCGGCAGGTGATCCGGTTGCCGGTCCAGTTGTGGAAATATTCGTGGGCGACAACACCTTCGATATTTTCATAGTCGAGATCCGTCGCCGTCTCGGGATCCGCCAAAATGTATTTGTCATTGAAGATATTCAGACCCTTGTTTTCCATCGCGCCGCCATTGAACGCGCTGATCGCAACGATCATGAAAATATCGAGATCATATTCAAACCCGAATGTCTCCTCGTCCCAGGTCATGGAGCGCTTCAGCGATGTCATGGCCCAGTCACAGCGGTTCTGCTTGCCCTTTTCAACGAAGATCTTCAGGGCAACGTCGCGGCCCGAGCGGGTGCGAAAGCTGTCCTCATGAACGGCGAGATCACCGGCCACAAGGGCAAAAAGATAACCTGGCTTGGGGTGCGGATCTTCCCAAGCTGCAAAGTGCCGACCAGCATCAAGATCGCCCATTGCGGTACAATTGCCGTTTGACAGGAGCACCGGATATTTTGCCTTGTCCGCCTCGATGCGGGTGCGAAACGTCGCCATGACATCCGGGCGGTCGAAAGAATACGTAATGCGGCGAAAGCCTTCGGGCTCGCACTGGGTGACAAAGAAATCATTGGAGATATAGAGACCAAGAAGCGCGGTATTTTCCTTCGGATTGATCTCGTTTTCAATCTCGAGAGTGAATGTTACTTCCGGCGGCGGCGATTTCAGCGTCAAACTTTGGTCATCAACACTGTAATCGCCTTCCTTCACTTCAGCGCCGTTAACGCTCACCGAGAGGAGTTTTATTTTCTCCCCTGCCAGAACCAGCGGGCTGCAAGCAGCAACTCCGTCGCCTCTCTCAATGCCCATACGCGCTCGAACGCGGGTCGCGATCTCGTTAAGGTCGAATGACAGGTCAATAAAACTCGCCCTATAGTTGGACGGCTTGTAATCCTTCAGGAAGATTGTCTTTGGTTCTTTGGTGCTCATAAGAGTGCTACATCCTGACGGGGGTGGTGAATATGTTGCGGAATGTGGACTTGGCGGCGGCAAAATTCCAGAGAAAAATGATGTATGGCACGGGAGAAAACCGGCTGTACTTCTGCGATAATGCCCTGGTTTGGATTCTGTTAACTTGCATCGTCGTACTGTTGGTAGATAGCATTCTTCTTGTTGCCCAGGAGTATCTTCTTGCTTGCACCGCAAACTTACACCACCGAGAAGCTGGAAGACCATCTCCAGTCTGCGCCTGCTCGCGCCCTCCTGAAAAAGTGGAAAGAATGGCGCGGGACGAAGATTGCGCCGAAGCGATCACAAATCCTCATTGAGGAACTGGGTGAGGCCTTGCCACAAGTTGTTATGGTCGAATTTACCTCCCCGGAAGAATGTCATTTTCTTCTCGCTGGATCCGCGCTCGTCCACCTTCAGGGCCTCGAATTCACTGGTCAGAACTTTTACGATATGGCGCTTCCGGAAGAACGCGAGCTGAGAATGCGGCGTTTGCACGGACTGGAACAACAGCCCTGTGGCAGCTACTCAGTTCAGCCAGGAACCCTGTCTCAGGGGTCCGCCGTCTATACTGAATTGCTCGCTCTGCCGATCCTTCCCGATACCGCCGGCGAGGCCTTGCGAGTTCTCGCTGTCAGTACGCCCCTCAGTGATCCGCTCCACCAGACACCCGTGCAGGAAAACCAGGTCATCCGCGTTGCCGAGGAGTTCCGCTATATCGACATCGGCGCAGGTCTTCCTGATGAGGATGCGAGGCTTCTTTGCCAGAGACCACTATCCCTCTAGTCTGGATCGCGACGTTTTCATACCCGGAACGAAAAACGCCCCGCAATGTCTTGCGAGGCGTTTTGATTTTCAATGTCTCTGGTCTCAGACTTCGGCGAGGGCTGCCTTGATGGCTTGCATATGGCCGATTTCTTCCTCGGCTGCGTGGCGCTCTTCGGGCGTCTTGGCGATGGAAAAATCTTCCTGCGCATCTTTCAGCCGTTTCTCGAGTTCGCCGTTGGCTTTGAGATCCTCAGCCGGAATGGCTTCTTCTGTCAGCACTGAAAGGCTGGTCGGTGTGACTTCTGCAAAACCTTTGTAGACAAAGATCTTTTGCGGCGCCTCACTGCCGTTGTGAACCGTGAGGAAGCCCGGGCGCAGGGTTGCGATCACCGGCGCATGTTGCGCGAGCACACCAAAGTCACCTTCCGTGCCCGGAACAACGACCATATCAACGTCACCTGACATCAGCTCGCGCGCCGGAGAGACCAGTGAAAAATGCAATTTGTCAGCCATAGGGTATGCCCTCGTCCTTCAAACGTACTAGGCGGCTTCCGTCGCCATTTTTTCAGCCTTGGCCACAGCATCCTCAATGGTCCCAACCATGTAGAACGCAGCTTCCGGCAGGTGATCATAGTCACCGTCGCAAAGACCTTTGAAGCCCTTGATGGTGTCCTTGACGTCTACCAGAATGCCCGGGAATCCGGTGAAGACTTCCGCCACGAAGAACGGCTGTGACAGGAAGCGTTCAATCTTGCGCGCCCGCGCCACGGCGAGCTTGTCTTCTTCAGAAAGTTCGTCCATGCCGAGAATGGCAATGATATCCTGGAGAGACTTGTAGCGTTGCAGGATTTCCTGAACCCGGCGCGCTGTGTCGTAGTGCTCCTGACCAACAACACGCGGCTCAAGAATTCGAGATGTCGAATCAAGCGGATCCACCGCCGGGTAAATACCTTTTTCCGAAATCGCCCGGTTGAGAACCGTCGTTGCATCAAGGTGAGCAAAGGAGGTGGCCGGCGCCGGGTCGGTCAGATCATCAGCAGGCACATAAATCGCCTGAACCGAGGTTACTGATCCCTTGTGGGTTGTTGTAATGCGCTCCTGCAGGGTGCCCATGTCTGTCGCAAGGGTCGGCTGATAGCCCACCGCAGACGGGATCCGGCCCAGCAGCGCGGACACTTCAGAGCCGGCTTGCGTGAAACGGAAGATGTTATCGACAAAGAACAACACATCCTGGCCTTCGTCGCGGAAGTGTTCGGCAACGGTGAGACCCGAGAGGGCAACTCGCACGCGCGCTCCGGGAGGCTCGTTCATCTGACCAAACACGAGAGCGCATTTGGAACCTTCGCCGCCGCCTTCCTTGTTGACGCCTGATTCAATCATTTCCCAGTAAAGGTCGTTGCCTTCACGGGTCCGCTCGCCAACACCGGCAAACACGGAATAACCGCCGTGCGCCTTGGCGATGTTGTTGATCAGCTCCTGAATAAGAACCGTCTTGCCAACACCGGCGCCGCCGAACAGGCCAATCTTGCCGCCCTTTGCGTAAGGACACAGAAGATCAACCACCTTGATGCCGGTTGCCAGCATTTCAGCTTCGGTCGACTGATCAACGAAGGGCGGGGCTTCCTGGTGAATTTCGCGCTTTTGCTCAAACTTGATGGGTCCCTGCTCATCAACCGGCTCGCCGATCACATTCATGATCCGTCCAAGCGTCCCGGTACCCACCGGCACCTGGATGCCAACGCCCATATCGGCCACGCCTTCGCCGCGACTGAGACCTTCGGTCGAGTCCATGGCAATGGTGCGTACCGTGTTCTCGCCCAAATGCTGGGCGACTTCCAGCACAAGGCGGTTGCCGTTATTGTCACATTCAAGCGAGTTCAGGATCGCTGGCAGGGGGCCTTCAAATTGAACATCCACAACGGCGCCAATAATCTGGGTTACGCGTCCGGTCTTCTCAGTCATGTCTTACTCCTCGTAAAACCACTTATCAGGTCGGCCATGCCGCCAATGGTCAAATTCGTTTTCCCGTGCATTTTATAGCGCTTCTGCGCCCGCAATAATTTCAATCAATTCAGTCGTAATTTGAGCCTGACGGCTGCGGTTATAGGTAATCGTCAGTTTGTCGATCATTTCACCGGCATTGCGTGTCGCGTTGTCCATAGCTGTCGTACGCGCGCCCTGCTCACTGGCAGCATTTTCAAGCATTGCCTTGAAGATCTGAATGGAGACATTGCGCGGCAACAGCATATTCAAAATCTCTGTCTCATCCGGCTCGTAGTCATAAACCTCGGCAGATGCTGCAGCGCCCTCTTGCACCTCGATCTTTGCCGGAATGATCTGCTGCACCGTTGGCACCTGGGTCATGACCGATTCAAACAGAGAATAGAACACCGTGCACACATCAAAGGCACCGTCCTCGAACAGCTGGATGATCTTTTGACCAACGCCATCTGCATGGGAAAATTCGATATTCCTGACGTCACCGAACTCGATCAGTTCGATGACGTGACTGCCAAATTCGCGCTTCAGAACATCATGACCCTTGCGACCGACAAAGATCATTTTTACGGTTTTGCCATCAGCAATAAGGCCGCGCGCATGTCCGCGGGCCAACCTTGCGATAGAGGAGTTAAACCCGCCGCACAGGCCGCGCTCGCCAGTGGCGACAACAAGAAGGTGCGTGTCGTCCTTGCCGTTGCCGGCGAGAAGTTCAGGGGCGCCCGGCTTGCCAGCCATGCCTGCACCCAGATTAGTCAACACCGCTTCCATGCGCTCTGAATAAGGGCGCGCGGCTTCTGCAGCTTCCTGGGCGCGGCGCAATTTTGCCGCCGCCACCATCTGCATCGCCTTCGTGATCTTCTGCGTGTTCTTGACGCTGTCGATCCGGTTGCGGAGGTCTTTGAGACTAGCCATTCAGCATTTCCTCTTAATCACCTTTCAGCCTGTCAGGCAGTCCTTAAGCGAAATGTGCCGCATAGGCGTCGAGCGCCGCTTTAAGCTTCGCCTCGGTCTCATCAGAAAGCTTTTTCTCGTCTCTGATTGACAGAAGGATGTCCGGGTGGCTGTCGTGGAGATTACGCAACAGACCCTCTTCAAACCGGCCAACATCGCGGGCTGGAATTTTATCGAGATAGCCCTTCACACCTGAGTAGATCGAAGCCACCTGCTCCTCAACGGAAAGCGGTGAGAACTGACCTTGCTTCAGGAGCTCGGTCAGGCGTTCGCCGCGGTGAAGAAGTTGCTGCGTTGCGGCATCCAGGTCGGACCCGAACTGGGCAAAGGCGGCCATTTCACGGTACTGGGCAAGCTCACCCTTAACCGGACCGGCAACCTGCTTCATCGCCTTGACCTGAGCGGCCGAGCCAACCCGGCTAACCGACAGACCGACGTTGAGAGCGGGGCGGATACCCTGATTGAAGAGGTCGGTTTCAAGGAAGATCTGACCATCGGTAATCGAAATCACGTTGGTCGGGATATAGGCCGACACATCGTTGGCCTGGGTTTCAATGATCGGCAAAGCGGTCAACGAACCACCACCATTGTCATCATTCATTTTCGCGGCGCGTTCCAGCAGCCGGGAATGAAGATAGAAAACGTCACCCGGATAGGCTTCGCGTCCAGGAGGACGGCGCAGCAGGAGTGACATCTGGCGATAGGCAACGGCTTGTTTGGACAGATCATCATAGACCATCAGGCCGTGCATGCCGTTATCGCGGAAATATTCGCCCATGGTGCAACCGGCGAAAGGCGCCAGGAACTGCAGCGGAGCAGGCTCGGAGGCCGTCGCGGCCACGACGATGGTATATTCCATCGCGCCGTTTTCTTCCAGCGTCTTGACGATCTGGGCAACGGTTGAGCGCTTCTGACCGATGGCGACATAGATGCAATAGAGTTTTGCACTTTCGTCATCGGACTGATTGATTTCTTTCTGGTTCAAAATGGTATCGATGGCCACAGCGGTCTTGCCGGTCTGACGGTCACCAATGATCAGCTCGCGCTGACCGCGGCCGATGGGGATCAGGGCATCAATGGCCTTGATGCCGGTCTGCATGGGCTCATGCACTGATTTACGCGGGATGATGCCCGGCGCCTTGACATCAACGCGGCGACGCTCGGTTGCCACGATCGGGCCCTTGCCATCAATCGGATTGCCAAGCGGGTCAACAACACGGCCCAGAAGACCCTTGCCAACCGGCACGTCAACGATGGAATTTGTCCGCTTGACGGTGTCGCCTTCCTTGATATCCCGGTCGGACCCGAAGATAACGATACCGACATTGTCCTGCTCGAGGTTCAGGGCCATGCCCTTGACGCCGTTCGGGAATTCAACCATTTCACCGGCTTCAACATTGTCGAGCCCGTAGACCCGGGCAATACCGTCACCGACGGAAAGCACCTGTCCAATTTCGGAAACCTGTGCGTCTGCACCAAAGTCCTTGATCTGCTCTTTCAGGATGGCAGAAATTTCAGCGGCTTTGATATCCATCAGCCTACCTCTTTCATAGCAATTTTGAGATTTGTGAGTTTTGTCTTGAGTGATGAGTCGATCATACGGCTGCCGACTTTGACAACCAGCCCGGCTATCAGGCTTTCATCGACATTCAATTCGAGTTTTACGTCCTGACCCAGGGTCGCCTTGAGGGTCGCCTTGAGCGCTTCGACGTGCGCGTCACCGAGGGTGGTGGCGCTGGTAACGGACGCTGTCATTTCACCGCGATGGCTGGCGGCGAGCGCGCGGAAATTCCGGATCATGTCTTCGAGGACAACAAGTCGACCATTTGTTGCGACCAGCGAGACAAAGTTACGGGTCATTGTCGTGACGCCGGCTTTTTGCATGACAGCGGTCATGGCCTTCGTCTGGTCGTCCCGGCCAAAGATCGGGCTGCGAACGAGACGGCGCAGGTCGTCGCTTTCGCTCAGCAGGTCCTGCAGACCGCACAGGTCCGCTTCGACCGCATTGATGGCTCCGCGATCGGAAACCTCTGCGGCGAGCGCTGCGAGGCCCTCGGCCTTGCCGGTTTCCACATCAAGGGCCAGTTCAAAAAGTGCGGATGCGTAGCGACCGGCTACACCTGACAAAACTGGTTGTTGGCTCGACACTGATTTTTGCCCTCAGATGATCTAACAGTAAAAGCTGACCCGCTCGCCCTGATCCAACCGCGGGGGCGATTGAAAAAGCTTGGAAATCAGCTGAAAATACTTACTTTCCGGTGACAGGGGACGACCGCGACGATAGTCCCCTCCGAATTGCGGGTGCTTGGTATCATACAAGATTGTGCGTTGCAACCAGCCAAAAGACTCCAAAACCGGAAAGAATCCGGAGAATCAAATGAAGTGCAAATGACGTCCCATGCAATCGCCGAAATCGAGGACGAACAAGCAGAAATCAGAGAAAGCTGTAGGGATCGATATCGACAGTGACCCGCACGGATGACGGCGGTTTGAAGCCTTCAAACCAGGCCCCGAGGTAAGCCTGCACATTCATGGATTTGGGCGCCTTGAGGAGCAGGCGGTAACGATGTCGTCCGCGCAGGAGGGCCAGCACCGCCGGAGTGGGACCAAGCAGCAATGCATCGGACTGCGGCGCCTTGCGCGCCAGCGCCCGGGCGGTGTCTGTGACCTGGACTTCAACGTGACCCGACACGACAATGGCGACAAGACGCCCATAGGGCGGCATGGCCATCATTTCCCTCTCGGCGGCCTCGCGAGCCAGGAAGACATCGCGGTCCCCGGACTCAAGGGCGGCCATGATCGGATGATCCGGCATGAAGGTTTGCAGCAGCACGCGCCCCTTTTCCTCGGCCCGGCCGGCCCGCCCCGAGACCTGATGCAGCACTTGATACGTGCGCTCCGAAGCGCGCAGGTCGCCGCCTTTCAGTCCCAGGTCCGCATCGACAACGCCGACCAGCGTGAGGCCTGGAAAGTTGTGCCCCTTGGCGACAATCTGCGTGCCGATCAGAATATCAATGTCGCCATCTTCCATGCGTTTGAACAGGGCGCGCGCCTCGTCGGAGCCAAACACCGCATCTGACGACAGGACTTCAACTCTGGCGTCAGGAAAGCGCGCGCGGGCTTCCTCGGCTATGCGTTCAACACCGGGGCCGCAAGCGGCCAGGGACCCTTTGGTGCCGCACTCCGGACAGGCATCGGGCTTGGGTATGGAATAGCCTGAGTGGTGGCACACCAGACGATTACGAAACCGATGCTCGACCAGCCAGCTTGAGCTGTCCGGCGACATCATGCGGTGACCGCAGGCGCGGCACAGGGTGAGCGGCGCATAGCCCCGGCGGTTAAGATAAAGCAGCGCCTGATGACCCCGGGCGAGGTTATCGACCAGCGCACTGACGAGCCGGGGCGACAGGAACCTGTCGGTCTCAAGCTCCTCAGCGCGCATGTCGATGGCGGCAATATCAGGCAGCGTCGCCGCCCCGTGGCGCGCGGGCAGAACAAGCCGCCGGTATTTGCCGGTTTCGGCATTGACGTTGGTCTCAAGGGACGGCGTGGCGGAGGCGAGGATCACCGGAAATTTGCCAAGGGAAGCGCGCGCGACACCCATGTCCCGGGCATGATAGATGACCCCGTCTTCCTGCTTGTAGCTGCCATCATGCTCTTCATCGATGATCAGAAGTCCGAGATCCGGAAATGGCAGAAACAGCGCCGAGCGCGCGCCAACAACGACCCGGGCCTCGCCGCTCTGGATGCCGGCAAACATGCGGCGGCGTTCCGGCGGCGTGAGTCCGGAGTGCCAGGACGCTGGCGCACAGCCAAAGCGTTCTTCAAAGCGCTGCAAGATCTGGTGGGTGAGCGCGATTTCCGGCAGCAACACCAGCGCCTGGCGGCCTGCCTTCAAGGCCGCCGCAATGGCCTCGAAATAAACCAGCGTCTTGCCAGAGCCCGTGACCCCGTCAAGCAGCACCGCGTCATAGTCCTGCGCCTCTACCGTCGCCACAAGATCATCGGCAGCACGCTGTTGATCGTCTCCCAGCGTGACCGTCATATGATCCGGGTCGGGCACGCCAAAGGGCGCATCGGCGCGAACCTCGATTGTCCTGAGTGCGCCCTTGTCGATCAGCCCCTTGATGACAGAGGTCGACGTGCCGGAGGCCTCGGCGAGCTCGGCTGGCGTGCGGGCAAAATCATCGGAGGCCGCTTCGAGAACCCGGGCGCGCGCCGGCGTCAGGGGCGACGGCAGAGCGCCTGTTGCCAACACCAGCCGCTTCATTTTTGGCGGTTCAAAGGCGTCCCTTGAGCGCATGGTGAGCCCGAGGATGGTGCCCGGCGGCCTGAAATTCCACGCGGCGGCAAAGTCGATGAACCGGCGCATGACCTCGCTCAGCGGCGGCGCATCCATCACCTGGATCACATCCTTGAGTTTCTTTTCATCGACGTCACCCGGAGCATCATCCCAGACAACCCCGATGACCCGGCGCGACCCCAGCGGCACCTCGACAAAACTGCCGGGCGGGGCCCCGCCGTCCTTGATCTCATCCGGCAGGCGGTAGGTCCAGGGCGTGGCAACGGGCAGCGGCAGCAGGACGCTGACAAGGCGAGGCTCAGTAAGGCGATCCGCCACACTCACTGTCTCATCACTGTCCGGGGTGCTCATTGGGTGCCGTCCATATTCTCGCTCTTGGCTTTCTACCTTCGCCGCCGGAGCTTCACCACCGAGGCTTGGCCGCGGGTCTTCACCTCTGGCGGTCAGATACGATCTGCCCTAAGGTCCGCGCAGATTTACCGATTCTCACGATTCTCCGCCAAATACCAATGGGACCACACCATGAAGTTTTTTATTGATACTGCTGACATTAACGACATCCGTGAACTGGCCGCAACCGGTATGGCCGACGGCGTCACCACCAACCCGTCGCTGGTGGCCAAATCGGGCCGGGACTTTTTTGAAGTGCTGGCGGAAATCTGGTATGTGGTGGACGGTCCAGTCAGTGCCGAGGTCACGGCCATGGAAACGGACGGCATGCTGGTCGAAGCCAAAAAACTGCGCGATGTAGCCTCCAACGTCTGTATCAAACTGCCGCTGACATGGGACGGTTTGAAAGCCTGCCGCGTGCTCACCGACGATGGCTGCCTCGTCAATGTGACGCTGTGCTTCTCCGCCAACCAGGCACTGCTGGCGGCCAAGGCGGGCGCGACGTTCATATCGCCTTTTGTCGGGCGGCTTGATGATATCGCCGTTGATGGCATGGACCTCATCAGCGACATTCGCCAAATCTATGACAATTATGAGGGGCTCAATACCGAGATCCTGGTGGCCTCAATCCGCTCACCGGAACATGTGCGCCAGGCCGCCCTCATCGGCGCCGATGTCTCGACCATCCCGCCGAAGGTCGTGCGCAGCCTGATCAACCATCCTCTCACGGACAAAGGCCTCGCGGACTTCCTTGCCGACTGGAAGAAGACCGGGCAGAAGATCGTTTGAGCGAGGCTCTCCTGTGTGGCCGCGCGTAATTCAGACCTTCAATTACGCTATTTGACTCGTTCGGTGTCCTGGCGACAGAACTTTTCCCAGGCCACTTCCGCCTCATCACGGCCAATGCCCGAGTACATGTCGTCGCTATAAAGGTATTGAAGAAGTGAACGATCGAGAGCCGCAAGCCGTGTGCGAGACCTGATCTCGCCTTCCGACAATGGTGCCACTAATGCTGAGGTGAACGATCCGGGTAAGGTGCCGAAAATACCTGTGAGACGAAGGCCGCATTCGGCAAGGAGGCCCAGTTGCAATGGCTGATCAAACACCGCATTGATATAGCAAACGGCATGGTTGACATTTCCATCCGGCCCGATTTCCACGCCGCCCCAGACCTGTCGGTCATCAAGCCCCGGCGTAAAAGGGATGAAGTTTTGATAAAACTCGGGCCGGCTTTCAAGGGAGACTTTGCGCCCGGCCACGGGGCCTCTGACATGACTTCTCAATTCAGCCTCCTTGTAGCAATGATCTTTGCTCCCCTTTACGGCTTCGCACAAATATTTTGACGGGAAATACCCTGGTCCAAAGAAGGCAAAGGCATTGTCACCTACCGGACCAAAGTAATTGATTTCAATATTAATTCGATCGTGAGGAAATACAATATTATGCATCACCGCAGCTTCTTCAATAAGCTCGAAATTCGCGACCCCAGACGCCTCTCTAATATAACTCTCGATTTGGAGTAATATATTATATGGCGCATTGCGTATTCGCATGAACTGTGGACTTTCCCACCGTGTAATGCGCCGGACATCAGGCGTCTTGTTCGCAAGCTCCAGAATTTTTTGCTGATGACCTGTCGGCGGCCTCCCCGACTCACGAGACTTTTCTCTGATTTCATCTGCGAGCAAATGAACCATGGACCTTCCAGCCAGGGCATCATAGACGCTGCCGAAATCCGCCACCTTACAAATGGAAGCGTGCTCTTCCGGAGAACCTTGATCGCCGCCTCGTTTGACACCTTCCGATGGACTGCTGCCAGCACAGCCGCCAAGGAACGCGGCGCTGGCGATCACAGCCGCACAGGCCAATGCTGTCTTTGAACCTGCCATAGTCATTTCACTCCCCCAAACTCAAAGGACATGGCTGCCCCTCAAGCCCTAATCTTCGGTTGTGCAGGATAGTAGAGTTGCGCCTGGTGAGCAAGTGCATGAGACCAGTTGCTGTGCGTCGCAAGCGGCTTTGGGGGTGTTTGAGCCGGGAGCTTGCGGGCGACGATTTGTGTAAAGTATACTGAAATTGGTCATTGTATACTTAAATGCTGATATACTCGGGTAAACTTGATATACACATGGCATGGACCTCATCGGCGACATTCGCCAAATCTATGACAATTATGACGGGCTCAATACCGAGATCCTGGTGGCCTCAATCCGCTCACCGGAACATGTGCGTCAGGCTGCCCTCATCGGCGCCGATGTCTCGACCATCCCGCCGAAGGTCGTGCGCAGCCTGATCAACCATCCTCTCACGGATAAAGGCCTCGCAGACTTCCTCGCCGACTGGAAGAAGACCGGGCAGAAGATCGTTTGAGGGGTCGGATTGCAACCGATTTTACTGGTTGGTCAAACAGTGATAGCCTTTGGCCATGTCAGAAGTGGAATCAAAGACGAAAAATCCGGGAGAGCTGCGCGCCGCGTGGGAGATCTATCTGGTCTCCGAGCGCAGGGTGGCGGCGCGGACGCTGGCGATCTACACGGCGGCGCTGGATGACCTGCTTGCCTTTTTGCCCGAGCATCTGGGCGGGGGCCTGTCGCTGGAGGATCTGGGCACGCTCAGGATTACTGATTTTCGCAGCTACCTCGCACATCTGCGGCGCACGCGCGGGCTTTCCAATGCCTCCATCGCGCAGCAACTTTCGGCGGTCCGGTCGTTCTATCGCTACCTTGAAAAACTGAACCTGGTGGACAATCCCGCGATCCATGCGCTGCAAGCCCCCAAGATCCCGCACCGCATTCCCAAGCCTTTATCCGAGGGCGGAGCAAAAGATCTGATCGGTCTGGCAGGCGGCAAACATCCGCATGATGGCGCGGGGGGCAGCGAAGATGAAGACGACACTCTCGCCGCCACCGCAAAGCCTTCCTGGATCGCGGCACGCGATACCGCCCTTGTGGTGCTGCTCTACGGTGCGGGTCTGCGCGTGAGTGAAGCTCTGGCGCTGACGCCAGCGGCCTTTGATCGCGGCGACAGCTTTCGCATCAAGGGCAAGGGCGGCAAGGAGCGAATTGTGCCCGTGCTCGAGGCGGTGCGCGAGGCGGTCGCGGACTACCTGGAACAATCACCGCACTCGATGGCCAAAGACGAGCCGCTGTTTCGCGCCATTCGAGGCGGGGCGATGGGCGCGCGCGCAGTGCAAAAACTTGTCGCCTCCCTGCGCGGACAACTCGGTCTTTCGGACACCGCGACGCCGCATGCGCTGCGCCACTCGTTCGCGACCCATCTGCTGGATAACGGCGGCGACCTCAGAAGCATCCAGGAACTGCTCGGCCACGCGTCGCTCTCGACCACGCAGATCTATACGGAAGTCGAGACGCGGCAGCTGCACAAGATCTACAAGGCCGCAATGCCGCGCCGCTGAAACGCCAGCACCTTGCGTTCGGATCAAACGAGATAACTGCAAGTTGCGCGTAGTTGTAAGCCTATTCTTGTTAGCAAACTCGTAAGTTGTTTCTGTCAGGGTCGCTGCGGGGTCGCCTTTGTTCTTTCTTTTGAAACAGGGCGAAAGTTTGATGTCGCAGCGGTTCGCAAGGTTGGCCAAAAATTCGGCCAGAAAACCAACCAAACAATCGGCCAAAAATCCGGCCAAAGGCCTGTCAGCCCACGAGGAAATGCTCCTCGCCAGGGCCGAAACGGCGCTCGAGGATCTCGGGGGCGACTATCAGGCAACGGTCCAGAAGCAATTTCTGGAGATCTGCGCGCACGTCGCTGACCAGCGCTGGCTCGATGCCAGCCACATTGCCCATTCGATCCACGGCGAGGCCGGCTCCTTCCATCGACCTGACATGGCGAGGGTTGCGGCTATGTTGCGCGATATTCTCATGGCGCCAAATCCAGCGAGCCTGATGCAGTCAATCGAGGTTCTGCAAGACGGACTGACTTTTTTCATAAATCTGGACGTTGAGACCAATTGCGACACAACGAATAAACTGCTGGAGGGGCTAGTAACAGTAGCCGCCAACTCCGGCATTGAGGTTTCTTCATGACACGAGACACAAACCCCAACGCCCACTCTGCCCTGGCCGAGACCCACATCCTCATTGTTGAGGACAGCGCCCTGATGCGAGATCTTCTCTACACCTGCCTGAAAGCCTTTGATGTCCCAAAAGTCGTCGCCGTCGAAACGCCGATGGAATGCCTCGGCGAACTTCAAAATCAGTTCTTCGATGCCTTGATTATCGACTGGCGTCTCAAGGATCATGACGGGCTGGCTCTCATTCGCCAGATCAGACGAGAGATGCCGGATCCGCTGTGCCGAGTCCCGATCGTGCTTTGTACAGGATATTCGGAAATGGCCCGTGTGATGGAAGCACGAGACGCCGGCATCCACGAAATGCTGTGCAAGCCGGTGGCACCCAAGGCGCTCTATTCAAAGCTCAAAGCAGCCCTCTCGTGTGATCGTGTGTTTATGACGACAGAGAGCTACATTGGGCCAGAGCGGCGCACACTCCCATGCGGCCTTGTCGGGGGCACCGGCGACGCGGCGACAAAGATTAGTGACGCCTTTGTCTAGGGGTCATCACAACATTGAGGTGGTGATGTCTATGACTTTCAATCAGTCACTTACATCTGGGTAATGCGGTCATCGACGCCAAGAGCCGCCTGACGGAAGACCTCGCTCAGGGTCGGATGGGCGTGACAGGTGCGCGCGATGTCTTCAGCCGAGGCGCTGAATTCCATGGCGAGGGCGGCTTCGGCAATCATGGTGCCTGCATCAGGGCCGACAATGTGAACGCCCAGCACCTCGTCAGTCACAGCATCTGCCAGCACCTTGACGAAACCGTCGGTCATGCCGCCGACTTTGGCCTTGGCATTGGCCATGAAGGGGAATTTACCTGATTTGTAGGCGATGCTTTCGGCTTTCAGCTCTTCCTCGGAGAGGCCAACCCAGGCAAATTCCGGTGAGGTGTAGATCACCGAAGGTATGACGTCGTAATTCACGTGGCCGGGTTTTTCCGCCAGAATTTCTGCGACCGCCATGGCTTCATCTTCGGCCTTGTGCGCCAGCATCGGGCCCTCGATGACATCGCCGACGGCATAGATGCCAGGGATGTTTGTGTGATAGCGGCTGTCGACATGTATACGGCCGCGCTCGTCGCGCTCGACACCCACTTCATCAAGCCCCAATCCGTCCGTATAGGGACGCCGGCCAATGGAAACCAGAACCGTGTCGCACTCGATTGCCTCTTCAGCTCCGCCCGCAGCGGGTTCAACGGATACCTTGAGGGAGGTTTTTTGTTTTTCCACGCCGGTGACTTTGGAAGAGAGTTTAAATTTGATACCCTGCTTCTTGAGCGCGCGCTGAAAGGTCTTGCGGGCATCCGCGTCGGTGCCCGGGACAATGTGGTCAAGGAATTCAACAACGGTGACGTCGGCGCCGAGCCGCCGCCAGACGGAGCCAAGCTCAAGCCCGATGACGCCGCCGCCAACGACGACCAGCGCTTTGGGAACTTCGGCAAGTGCGAGGGCGCCGGTCGAGGATACGATACGTTCCTCGTCAATCTCGACGCCGGGCAAGGGCATCACTTCAGAACCTGTAGCGACCACAATGTTGCGGCATTCCAGAACATCGGTGGCACCGTTGTGCCGCGCAACCTCGACTTTGCCAGGAGACAGAATTTTTGCCGCACCCTTGATGCCGGTGATCTTGTTTTTCTTGAGCAGGAATTCAACCCCTGCCGTCAACTCGCTAACAATATTGTCCTTGTGGGACATCATCGCGGGTAGGTCGAGCTTTGCCTTGCCGACAATAATGCCGAGGCGATCCAAATGAGAGGTTTCTTCAAACAGTTCGGAGGAGTGAAGCAGAGCCTTTGAGGGAATGCAGCCAACATTAAGGCAGGTACCGCCAAAGGTGCCCCGCTTGTCGATGCAGGCGACACTCATTCCAAGCTGGGCGGCGCGGATGGCGCAATTATAGCCCCCCGGTCCGCCGCCAATAACGACAAGATCAAAAGTATCGGACATAAAGCCGCCTGTCTTTTTCGGTTTTCGGGGACGCACCTAGAGGTCGAGCAGGAGACGCTCCGGCCCTTCCAGGCACTCTTTTACGCGGACGAGGAAGGTAACAGCTTCCTTGCCGTCTACAATACGGTGATCATACGAGAGTGCCAAGTACATCATTGGTCGCACCTCGATCTGGCCATCCACCACAACCGGGCGCTGCTGGATCTTGTGCATCCCCAAAATGCCGGACTGGGGAGCGTTGAGGATTGGCGTCGACATCAGTGAGCCATAGACACCGCCATTTGAAATGGTGAAAGTCCCACCCTGCAGGTCGTTGAGGCTGATTTTGCCATCGCGCGCCTTGCGGCCAAACTCATTGATCGCGAGTTCAACACCGCCAAGGCTCAAGCGATCCGCGTCCCGCACCACCGGCACAACAAGGCCGCGGTCCGTGCCGACTGCAACACCGATATTGTAGAAATTCTTGTAAACCAGATCAGTACCCTCAACCTCGGCGTTGACCGCCGGAATGTCTTTCAGGGCCGTAATGCAGGCCTTGACGAAGAAGCCCATGAAACCGAGGCGCACGCCGTGCTTCTTTTCAAAGAGATCCTTGTACTCGCTGCGCAGCGCCATCACGGCAGTCATGTCGACTTCGTTGAACGTCGTCAGCATGGCGGCGGTGTTTTGGGCTTCCTTGAGCCGGGTTGCGATTGTCCGGCGCAGACGTGTCATCGGAACACGTTCTTCACGGTCGGCCTGATCGCGCGGGCCTGCCGGAGCGTTTGCCGGAGCAGGTGCTTTTGCCGCCACCGGGGCAGCGCCTTCCAGTGCCTTCAACGCATCGCCTTTGGTGATCCGGCCACCCTTGCCGGTTCCCTCGATGGATGTGGCATCAAGATTGTTTTCAGTAACAACCCGGCGTGCGGCAGGCGCCAGCGCGTCGGATTTGTGGTCAGCCTCGGCGGCTTTGGCAACCGGCGCCGGTGCGGCAGCCAGAGCTTCAGGAGCTTCAGGGGTGGCCGGCTTTGCTTCAGCCTTGACGGGCTGAGCCGCGCCGCCTTCGCCGATCGACCCCAGGAGGGTGCCGACTTCAACGGTCTCGCCGTCCTTGACGAGAATTTCTGACAAGGTGCCAGCCGATGGGGCGGAGATCTCGACGGTCACCTTGTCGGTTTCCAGCTCAACAATGGGCTCGTCCATGGCGACCGTGTCACCTTCGGCTTTGAACCATTGAGCAATCGTGGCTTCGGTAACCGATTCACCGAGGGTTGGGACCCGAATTTCCATGTCTTAATCTCCTGTGCCAGGCAGGCACGTTTGACTGGCGCGGATTTCTAATCCAGCGTCAGCGCTTCATCGAGGAATAATTCCAGTTCGTGCAAATGTCGTTTCATGAGCCCGGTTGCGGTCGATGCAGAAGCATGGCGACCGACATATCGGGGTCTTTTGTGTGTTGCGTCAATCCGGTTCAGAACCCATTCGATATTGGGCTCAATAAAGGACCAGGCGCCCATGTTCTTGGGCTCTTCCTGACACCAGACAAAGTCTGCGTTCTTGAAGCGGCTGAGCTCCTTGACCAGCGACAGGGCCGGGAATGGATAGAGCTGTTCGACGCGGATAATCTGGATGTTGTCGAGCCCGCGCTTTTCGCGCTCTTCAAACAGATCATAGTAGACCTTGCCGGAACACAGGATCACCCGTTTGATCTGGTCATCAAGCTGAAGGATGACCGACGAACCGGGGGCTTGTTCCGCATCATCCCAAAGGATCCGGTGGAACGACGAATGAGGCCCCATTTCGCCAAGAGTTGAAACGCAGCGCTTGTGACGCAAGAGGCTCTTGGGCGACATCATGATGAGCGGCTTGCGGAACTTGCGATGAATCTGACGGCGCAAAATATGGAAGTAGTTGGCCGGGGTCGTGCAATTTGCAATCTGGATATTGTCGTCTGCGCAAGCCTGAAGATAGCGCTCAAGGCGAGCCGATGAATGCTCCGGACCCTGACCTTCATAGCCATGCGGCAGTAACAGCACAAGACCGGACATGCGCAGCCATTTGCGCTCACCCGAAGTAATGAACTGGTCGATGATGACCTGGGCACCATTGGCAAAGTCACCAAATTGCGCTTCCCAGAGGACGAGCGCATTGGGCTCGGTCAGGGAATAGCCATACTCAAATCCGAGCACAGCAAACTCGGACAACAGGCTGTCGATCACTTCATACTGCGCCTGGCCGCCCTCAATATGATTGAGGGGGAAGTACCGCTCTTCGGTATCCTGATCAGTAATTCCGGAATGACGATGCGAGAAGGTGCCGCGGATGGAATCCTGGCCCACAAGGCGCACCGCGTGGCCTTCTGTCAGGAGGGTTCCGAACGCCAGCGCCTCGCCGGTCGCCCAGTCAATACCGGCACCGGTGGCGATGGCTTCTTTCTTGGTCGCCAACAGACGACGGATCGTGCGATGAGCGGCAAAGCCTTCGGGAATGGTCGAGAGAACATCGCCAACCTTTTGCAGATCTGAAATGGAGACAGGCGTGGCACCGCGGCGATCATCGTCAGGGGCTGTCTCGAACCCCGACCAGCGACCATCAAGCCAGTCAGCCTTGTTGGGCTTGTAGGCACGAGCCGCTTCGAATTCTACTTCGAGGAAATCGTGGAATTTTTTAATCTCGCCAGCAACATCCTCTTCGGTGAAGAGACCCTCGCCTATCAGCTGATTGGCGTAGATCTTCAGCGTTGTCTGATGCGCCTTGATCTTCTTGTACATCAGCGGCTGGGTGAACATCGGCTCGTCACCCTCGTTATGGCCGTGGCGGCGATAACAGAAGATGTCGATGACTACATCCTTGTTGAACTTCTGGCGAAACTCGGTCGCAACCTTTGCAACGTAAGTGACCGCTTCCGGGTCGTCGCCGTTGACGTGGAAGATCGGCGTCTGAACCACGAGGGCCATATCACTCGGATAGGGCGATGTGCGGGTATGTTTCGGGGCGGTCGTAAAGCCGATCTGGTTGTTGACGATGAGATGAACCGTGCCACCGCTTCTGTGGCCGACCGATCCTGACAGCCCGAAACACTCGGCGATGATCCCCTGACCGGCAAAGGCCGCATCGCCGTGCAGAAGAACCGGCATGACCCGCTTGCGATCATGGTCATCGATCTGCTTTTGCTTGGCCCTGACCTTGCCGAGCACAACCGGGTTTACCGCTTCAAGATGAGACGGGTTGGCGGTCAGCGACAGGTGAACATTGTTGCCATCAAATTCGCGGTCCGAGGACGCACCGAGGTGATATTTCACGTCGCCGGAGCCGTCGATATCCTCAGGGTGAGCCGAGCCGCCGAGAAATTCATTGAATATTGCGCGATAGGGTTTGCCCATCACGGCGGCCAGCACATTGAGGCGGCCACGGTGCGGCATGCCGAGCACAATGTCGGAAAGGCCAAGATTACCGCCGCGTTTGATGATTTGCTCCATGGCCGGGACAAGCGCCTCGCCGCCATCAAGGCCGAAGCGCTTGGTGCCGGTGAACTTTACATGGAGGAATTTTTCAAAACCCTCGGATTCCACCAGCTTGTGGAAGATGGCGCGTTTGCCCATCTCGGTGAACGTGATTTCCTTGCCCTGACCTTCGATGCGCTCCTGCAGCCAGGCTTTTTCTTCCGGCTCGGTGATATGCATGAATTCATAACCGATGGTCGAGCAGTAGGTTCGGCGCAGGATGGCCATGATCTCGCGGACCGTCGCGTACTCCAGGCCCAGCACATGATCGATGAAAATCGGACGATCCCAGTCTGCCTCGTTGAATCCGTATCTGGCCGGGTCAAGCTCCGGATGGGGCGCCTGGTCGTCCAGTTGGAGCGGATCGAGGTTGGCACCGAGATGGCCGCGAATACGGTAGGCCCGGATCATCATGATGGCGCGAACCGAATCGAGGGTCGCCGCCTTGATCTGATCTTCTGTTACACCTGCAACACCGCTTGCCTGCCCTGCAACCGAAGCAGCAATTGCCTTTTCCTCATCACCCCAATTGGTGTCAAGGACAGCAGTCATTTCGCCGTTGATGCGCGGCGGCCAGTCGGCGCGTTCCCAGGACGGACGTTCTGAAACTTGTGGCCGATCGTCCATGGAGGCAAAAAAATCACGCCAGCTGGGATCAACGGATGCGGGGTTCTCGGAGAACCGTTCGAACATTTCCTCGATATAAGGCGCGTTGGAGCCGTAAAGAAACGAGGTTTCCTCTAGGACCTGATTAGATGCGGCGCTGGCCGCCTGAGGAGCTGAACTGGATTTCTTCTGATCTGACATTTTCAAAAGGCACGGCGCGAGGGCCAGGCCTCCTTCGGTTGGTTTCGACTCACTTCAGCGCATTCAACCGCAATATGATTAAGAATTGTTATTAATTTCGATCTCGCGCGCCGGTTTCATTGGCCTTTTTGTATGCAGCTCGCTGAGGTCTCTCAAGATACTTACGGGATCGCAAAAGAAAACCGGCCCCTTCGCTCTATCCCTGAAAGGACATTCCCGAAGGGACCGGACTCGTTTTGTTAACCAAGGCCTTAGCCCTATGCTTTCAAAAGATCAACCAGAGTTGTTCCAAGCGCAGCAGGAGAATCTGAAACAGCAATCCCGGCGGAATTCATGGCTTCGATTTTCGCCTCTGCCGTGCCTTGACCACCGGAAATGATCGCACCGGCATGACCCATGCGGCGTCCCGGAGGCGCTGTGACACCGGCGATGAAGCCGACGGTCGGTTTCTTGATCTTGCTCGCCTTGAGGAATTCGGCAGCTTCTTCTTCTGCGGTGCCGCCAATCTCGCCGATCATGATGATCGATTTGGTCTCGTCATCGCCGAGGAACAGCTCGAGGCAATCGATAAAGTTGGTGCCGTTGACCGGATCGCCGCCAATACCGATGCAGGTTGTCTGGCCAAGGCCGGTGGCGGTTGTCTGCCAGACGGCTTCGTAGGTCAGCGTGCCGGAGCGCGAGACAATACCGACAGAACCGCGCTTGTGAATGTGTCCCGGCATGATACCGATCTTGCATTCGTCAGGCGTGATCACGCCGGGGCAATTGGGACCGACCAGGCGCGTATTCGAGCCCTGAAGCGCGCGCTTGACGCGGACCATGTCGAGCACCGGAATGCCTTCGGTGATACAAACGGCAAGCTCGATGCCGGCGTCGATGGCTTCGATGATGGCATCAGCTGCGAAGGGCGGCGGCACATAGATGGCCGTTGCCGTGGCACCGGTGGCTTCAACGGCATCGTAGACCGTGTCATAGACCGGCAGATCGAGGTGTTGCGAGCCGCCCTTGCCCGGCGAAACACCGCCAACCATTTGCGTGCCATAGGCAATGGCTTGTTCGGAATGGAACGTGCCCTGTTTGCCAGTGAACCCCTGGCAGATTACTTTTGTGTCTTTGTTAACCAGAACAGCCATGGATCAGGCCTCCCTTACGGCTTTGACGACCTTTTGGGCAGCATCGCCCAGGTCGCTGCCTGAAATAATCGGCAGGCCGGAGTTGGCCATGATTTCCTTACCCATCTCGACGTTGGTGCCTTCAAGGCGAACCACCAGCGGAACGGACAGATTGACTTCTTTTGCCGCAGCGACCACGCCTTCAGCCACAATATCGCAGCGCATGATACCGCCGAAGATGTTGACCAGAATGCCCTTCACATTGGGATCGGACAGGATGATCTTGAAGGCTTCGGTGACCTTTTCCTTGGTCGCGCCGCCGCCGACATCAAGGAAGTTGGCAGGCTCTGAGCCGTAGAGCTTGATGATATCCATGGTCGCCATGGCAAGGCCTGCGCCGTTGACCATGCAGCCAATTTCACCGTCGAGCTTGACGTAGTTGAGATCGTGTTTGGAGGCTTCGATTTCAGCCGGGTCTTCTTCGGTCAGATCGCGCAGCTCGATGATGTCCTGATGACGGTAGAGCGCATTGGGATCGAACCCGATCTTGGCGTCGAGGCAGATGAGGTTACCCTCTTCAGTGACAACCAGCGGATTGATCTCCAGCATGGACATGTCTTTTTCAGTGAATGCCTGGTAGATCTGGCCAATCAGCTTTGTACACTGTTTGACCTGGTCGCCCTTGAGGCCGAGAGCGAAAGCAATGCGGCGCCCGTGTGAGGCCTGATAACCGGTGGCCGGATCAATACCCAGAGTGAGGATCTTTTCCGGAGTTTCGGCGGCAACCGTTTCGATGTCCATGCCGCCTTCGGTCGAGGCGATGAACGAAATCTTCGAGGTTGCGCGATCGACGAGGCACGAGAGGTAGAGCTCTGTTGCAATCGAGGAGCCTTCCTCGATATAGACGCGGCCAACTTTTTTACCTTCAGGGCCGGTCTGGTGTGTCACCAGGGTCATGCCCAGCATGCGTTCGGCCTCGGCCGAGACTTCGTCCTGAGATTTGACGACCTTGACGCCGCCGCCCTTGCCACGGCCACCGGCGTGAATTTGTGATTTGACCACATAGACAGGTCCGGACAGGGTTTGCGCGACCTTGACCGCATCATCGGGTGTGAAGGCAATGCCGCCAGCGGGGACCGCGACGCCGTAATCCTTCAGGATGGCTTTCGCCTGATATTCATGGATATTCATGAGATGTTCATTCCGATAGGGAGGGAAATTGCGGGTCCGGTTATAACACCCGATCCGTTCAGTTCAACATGTTTGGGCAACGGCTTTGTCTGCCGCGCGGGACCCGTTCGAGCATTCGAGGATCAGCCGAGCGAGGGCTCAATCGCGATACAGGCTTCAATCAGGCCTTTGACCGCACCGACAGAGCTGTCAAACATCGCCTGCTCATCGGCATTGAGCTGGATCTCAACAACCCGCTCGACGCCGTTTGCGCCGAGAATCACCGGCACACCGACATACATGTCATCCTGGCCGTATTGACCGGAGATGTGAGCCGCAGCGGGCACGAGGAGCTTTTTGTCTTTCAGATAGGCATCGGCCATCTGGATCGCCGAGGTCGCCGGAGCGTAATAGGCCGAGCCGGTCTTCAGGAGTGCAACCACTTCGGCGCCACCATCACGGGTGCGCTGGACAATGGCGTCGAGTTTTTCCTGTGTCGTCCAGCCCATCTTGATGAGATCTGGCAGCGGGATACCTGCGACGGTGGAATAGCGCGTCAGCGGCACCATGGTGTCGCCATGACCGCCGAGCACGAAGGCGGTGACATTTTCAACCGAGACGTCGAATTCCTCAGCCAGAAAATGGCGGAAGCGCGAAGCATCAAGAACACCGGCCATGCCAACGATCTTGTTGTGGGGCAGACCGGAGAACTTTTGCAGCGCCCAGACCATGGCGTCGAGCGGATTGGTGATGCAGATAACAAAGGCATCCGGGGCATATTGCTTGATGCCCTCGCCGACGGCCTTCATGACCTTGAGGTTGATACCAACCAGATCATCGCGGCTCATGCCCGGCTTGCGCGGCACTCCGGCGGTGACGATGCACACGTCAGCGCCGGCAATATCGGCGTAGGACTGGGTGCCCCTGAGTTTGGCGTCAAAGCCCTCGACCGGCGCGGACTGTGACAGATCGAGCGCCTTGCCCTCGGGCAGGCCCTCGGCAATGTCAAACAGGACAACATCGCCCATTTCCTTCAAACCGGCCAAATGGGCCAGTGTTCCGCCGATCATGCCTGAGCCGATCAGTGCAATCTTGTTCCGCGCCATGGGGGTTCTCCTTGTTCTTTGGTGCAAGTTTGGTGGGGCGAGAGTCTCTGGCGCTTTCCTGGCATGAATCCGGGGGAGCGGCAAGGAGGAAGCGGGGGGGATCGGTCCAAATGGCGGTCGCAGGGGTAGCTATCAGGAGGTGGTGGGTTGCAATGAGATGCTATCCTTGTTTGAATTGAGCATCCAATCCAACAGGTCCACGCGGAGTTCCATTCTCTCAATGCCGACAAATTCGACACTAACAGAAAACGAGGGCCCTGCCTATTCGCCGAAAGAGATCCTTGATCAGCTGATCCGCGCGATCTATGCGTCCGACGAGGCCCGATACGTTGAAACATACCGACAGGCCCTCAATAACGAGGGGATGGTCGAGGAACTATCAAACTTCATTCTCAAAGATGACTATAGCTCCATTGAAGGTCGCTTGATTGTGCAACGATTTGGGTCACTCTTTAACCTGCTTCACGATCTTGATGAGGCTGCATCCTTGCGAATTGGTGAAGAGCTCATTGCCAAGCCTTGTAATCCCGCCATAGCCTCCGAGATCCGCCTCGTGACCTCTCGTCTGGCAAGCCACTATGACCGGGAAGATATCTGCAGTATTGAAATCTTTTTCTCCAAAGATCTGCCATCTTCGAACTTTGCAAAACGCAAGGTCAGGCGATGGATTGCCGCCCTTCCCGCAGATCATCTACACGGCCTCCAACGCATTTATGTATTGCCTGAAGGGGGCTCGGGAGATGACCGAATCGGGGCCTACTTCAGCACTTTTCGTCGGATCTGTTTTGACTGGGACGAAACCTTTCATCCTCTGAACCCACTAGCTTGGGTCCTCGGACCTCTTCTCCTGCCACAAACCCTTCTTCACGAGGTCGGGCATCATGTCCTCGGGCACAATGGTGGCCCGAGGGATCCGCGAAAGGAAAGGGCCGCTGATAATTACGCCGCGATGATGTGGGGCACATGGCACCCAGCGGTTATCGCTGTTGTCAAACTGGTGAGTACATGCCTCCGGCTATTGCTACGGAAACTGCCGTGGACCGAGAGGTTTCGCAGCAAGCTTCTGCAACGTAAAGCTCTGCTCAGGGATGGTGTTGAAGAGACTCGCCTCATTGAGTTTGAACGATCAAATAGAGTGGTTCTTTCTGATGACCTCAAGAAGTTACTTTTTATGGCAGACGGAATGAACTCAGACTCATTCTGTGAAAACGGATTTCGTTTCAGAGGCCTCGCGGAACTTGAAACCACACATGTGAACGACAAATTTGAAGACGGCGACGGGTCACAGTGCATCGTCTTTGCCGACTACCTGCCCACGGGAGTGAAATATCTCATCAAGACAAACAAGGACGATAAAGATTTCGGATCTGTCTTGAGGGATAACTGTCGGACAAGATCAGGCCATTTGAAGGTAGCTTCATCATTTCAGCAGTTTGCCAATCAATATTGCCGAAACCGTGCCCTCTTGTCTGGCTAAAGCTCATCAACGTTTGAGCAAACCAATCTCGACGGACCTTCACTGTGGCCTCCATCGACCGACTTGTAGACATCACCAATCAAGATGCCGATCTAAGAAGACTTGATCAGCGCAACGCCCTGACGTGGTCTTCTGTAATCTCATCCACGCTCGTGACCCCCGTCAGCGCCATGGCGCGGCGGACTTCGAGGCGGAGGAGTTCGAGCATGCGGTCTACTCCGGGCTCGCCGCCTGCGGCGAGGGCGTAGAGATAGGGGCGGCCGATGGCGACGGCTTTGGCGCCGCGCGCGAGGGCTTTGACGACATGGGTGCCGCGGCGAACGCCTGAGTCCATGATGACTTCGATGCGGTCACCCACCGCATCGGCGACATCGGCAATGAGATCGATGGGCGCGGGCACGCCGTCGAGCTGGCGCCCGCCGTGGTTTGAGATCATCACCGCCGTGGCGCCGATCTCGACGGCGCGTCTTGCGTCCTCGACGGAGAGAATGCCCTTGATGGCGAAGGGGCCGTTCCACTTCTTGATCATGTCGGCGGCGCGGTCCCAATCAACAGACGGGTCGAAGGCAGCACCGACATAAGCTTGCGTTGACATGGGGGCCTGCGTTGACATGGGTTTGTGTTCCTGCCCGGCCATCCAGTCCTTGATGTTGGCAAAGGAAAGATCCGGCTTTTTTGCAAAGCCTGCGAGCCAGCGCGGATGCGCGGCGATGGACGCCAGCGTCCTGGCGGTCAGTTTTGGCGGCGAGGAAAAACCGTTGCGCAGATCGCGCTCGCGGTTGCCAAGATTGGGCACATCGACGGTGAGACAGAGCGCGGCGAAGTTTGCCGCCTTGCAGCGCTCGATGAGATGCTCATTGAGCCCCTTGTCCCTGAGCACATAGATCTGGAACATTTTCGAGCCGTCGCTCGCAGCGGCCACATCTTCAATACTCGTGGTGGCCACAGTGGAGAGTGTATAAAGCGTGCCGGATTTTGCGGCGGCGCGCGCGGCGGCAGGCTCAGCGCCCGGATGCCACATGCGCGAGGCCCCGGTTGGCGCAAGAAAAACCGGCCAGTCGAGCGTCTGGCCCAAGACCTTGGTGGTCATATCTATTTTGGCGACATCGACGAGATAGCGCGGCATCAGCTCATAATCATCAAACGCCGCCATGTTGCGATCGAACGTATAGCCGTCGTCCGCCGAGCCCTCGAGATAATCCCAGAACGGCCGCGGCAGGCGGCGCTTCGCCTTCGCGCGAAAGTCCCAGACGTTGAAGCAGTTGTTGATCGACATGGGCGTGTTCCTGATCCGACTAAATCAGCCCAACGTTGGCAGAGTTGCCAGCATGTTGCAATCAGGACAGGCGCGACCCAGACGGACGCGGCAGATCTCACCCCAGTCTTTATGCCAGTCTTTATGCGAGTCTGGCACCATTGGGTAAGGGATGGTCCGGCTGCAGCAGGACGATTGCGCCGTCCGCAGCCGCAAAGCCCAGCGTCAGGACTTCGGACATGAAGGGGCCGATCTGGCGAGACGGGAAGTTGACTACCGCCATGACCTGACGGCCAAGCAGCGCGCCGGGCTCATAGTGCTCGGTGATCTGCGCCGAGGATTTTTTGATGCCGACACCGGGTCCGAAATCGATGCGCAGTTTGAGCGCGGGCTTGCGCGCTTCGGGAAAGGGTGTGGCCTCGATCACCGTGCCAATGCGAATGTCGAGCTTGAGAAAATCATCAAAACCGATTTCATCCGCAGGGGGACTGGCTGGATCCTGCGTCTGATGCATTTTTGGTCAGAGCCCCCTGTCAAGTACCAGCGGCGTGACTCCGGCAAAGTAAGGATGCGCGATGACCAGGACGATGAAGATGATCGCGGAAATGGCAAAGAGTTTGATGTCGCCAGCAGGCGGGACCTTTTCGGGTTTTTGCCACGCGCCGTCACGCTTGTTGATGAAGACAATCATGACAATCGCCCACAGGCCAAGGCCGCCGAAAAGGACAGCCGTACGATCATCGCCATTGGTCATGAGATGGGCTGCGGTCCAGACAATGATACCGGTGAGCATCGGATGACGTATGTAGCGTTTAATATTGGTTTTGGCGTTGGCCGCGCCGAGAAGGACAACGGCGAGGATCATCAGCGGCGTCATCAACACGATGCCGATGCCAGGCGGTGCGTAGACCGGCGCCGGAACAATGCTGCGCCATCCCATGACGATCAGCGCGATGGACAAAATGAGCGAGAGCGTGACGAGGCCCTTCCAGGGGCCCTCCCCGATGACGCCAGCCATGTTGCCGCGCAAGCCCGCCGCCCCGGCGGGCAGAAAATGCACCACGCTCCACAATATCACGCCTGCCAAAAGCAATCCCATTTCGCTCTCCCTGTTTTCGCACCGCCGAATTAAACCGCCAGCCAGATTCATCTACGCAGAGTCTAGGGAGATTTGCGGGTCTTGCCCAGAGGTTTGACAGGATGACGTGGCGGGGATGTCAGGACATCACGGCATTATGAAAAATGCAGCCATCCTCTATGAAAAATGCAAGCCGGGAATACGGATCCAGGGCAGGGCTTCCGAGCCCGTATCAAGCCGCTCGCGGGAGACACCGCTGATGTCTTTGAGCATCTGCGCCATGTTGCCGGAGATCATGGTCTCGGACAGCGCCGGACCAACAGCGCCGCCTTCAATGATGAAGCTGTTCTTGATGACGCCGGAGAAATCACCGTTGGCGCCGGGAGAACCCATGGACAATCGGTTGACCAGGGCGCCCTTTTTGACGCTGCCAATGAGGTCCGCCTTTGCACTGTCACCGGCGTCCACCGTCCAGCCGGAACCGACAGGCGTGTGAGTAAGACCGGTTTTTCGGCTGCCATAATAACTTGGCAGCAGGGCGTTGAGCCTGCCCTCGCTCATCAGCTCAAGAGCCGGGGCCAAAAATGCATCATTGGTATAGGCGGCATGGCCCGGCGCATCAAAGCGACTGCGGATGGTCAGGAGGTTTGAGGCAATGATCTCGCCGACACTGCCTTTGAAGACCGAACCATCGGAAATCAGGGCATAGTCGCTCAGCTGTCCGAAGAGCCAGCCGAGGAGATCTGTCACGGCGGTTGGCGCAAGGATCACCTCGCCGACAAAGTTCTCCCCGAGGGGTTTTGTATGAATCTGGTTTTCGGTGTCCTTCAGCATATCACCGATGCCGAAGAGCTGTGAGGCATGGGCCGTAGACAGATCATTGGCGCTGCCACCGGTGTAGTTAAAGGAGCTGGACTGGTCGCCTTCCACCGCCGTGCCCATGACAGAAAGTCCGTAGCAGCCGACCGAACACGACAGCGCACTGCCCTCGCTGGTCAGAACCTGCTCGCGAGCCAGATAGTAAGCCGCAGCCCCTTCGTCGATGTTCATTTTGGACGCCTCGGCGGCCCGGTATTCCAGCAGCTCCTCAACCTTTATGGCGAGCAGATCGAGGCTGGATTCCTGCGGGCCTTGCACAATATGGCCGGTTTGGCTCGCGGACACGCCGTTGGCCTCATCTTGCGGCGCCATCTTTGCGCGCTCAAACAGGTCCGCCACGCCATGTTCAATGGCGTGGTCACCCAGGTCCGTCAGGGCCGCGCTGGCCTTGCGACCGTCCAGCAGCCCCATAAGGGAAAGGCTGTAATCCTCGGTGCTGCGCAGCAAGCTCGCCTCATTGTGGGCGATGTTAAGCTCATCCTGCTCGGAGACCGACAGGCTGACCTGGGCGGTGTCAAAGCCGGCCGCCGTCATCTTTTCGAGCGTTGATGATGCGATATCTTCTATGTTGATTGTCATCTTCCTTAACTCCTGCAAGATCTTGTTATTGTCCGCCCATGTGCACTTTGGCGCGCAGCGCCGGGCCGCCCATGGACACCACCATCGGCTGCTTCTTGCCGCAATAACCGTTGCATTCCCAGTACATGTCATCGGAGACCGCATCGACGGTTTTGAGCATATCAATGGCCTTGCCGGACACCGTTGTGTCGGTGATAGCACTGCCGAGCTTGCCGTTCTTGATCTCGTAGGCCAGCGTAATGCCGAACATGAACTCGGTTGTTGAATCGGCCTGGCCGTTGCCGGTCTTCATCAGGTAATAGCCATTTTCCACACCGGCGATCATGTCGGCCAGCTTGCTTGTGCCTGGCAGAATGCCGGTATTCCGCATACGCACGAGGGGCTCATCGTTGAAGGCGTAGGCGCGCGCGTTGCCTGTCGACTTGATACCAAGCTTGGCCGCGGTTTCCCGGCTGGTCATGAAGTCCTTCATGATGCCGTTTTCAATGAGAACCGCATCGGTTGCCTCGGTGCCTTCATCATCGGCGTAGACCGGGATCATCAGTTCCTCGCCCTTATAGCTGTGGGCAAAGTCGACCATGGTGATGAGCTCGCTGGCAACCGGCTTACCGACCAGATTGCCGGTGACCGCGCCGCCCAGCACAAGGTCCGCCTCGCACGGATGCCCCATGGCTTCATGAGCCAGCATTCCGGCCAGTTCGGGGGACAGAACAATAGTCTGTTCGCCGCCCCGGGGCGCTACCGCAACCCGCTTGGCCTGGAGATGTTGATAGAGCTCTTCCAGTTGCGGCTCCAGCGCGCCGAGGGAAAGATCAAGGTTGGCCAGATTACCCTTCGCGGACATGGGCTGCATCAGCTCGATGGGCTGGCCGTTCTGATCCTCGGCTGTGAGAATTATGTAGAAGGCGGCGCGGTTGATACAATTGAGCCCGCGCCCGCCATTCGAGGTGGCAAAGTGCTTGGCATGGGCTTCCTCGGCAAGGATGAAGGACGCCGACTTGAGGCTGGGATATTTTGTGGTGCAAATCCCGTTCAGCTCTTCGAGAAGCTCGATATTCTCCTTTTGCGAGCGCGGTGTCCTGGCATTATAGCCATGTTCGCCGACATGGGCGTCAAGCGGCAGGTCGAGGGTGGGCCGGTCGCCAAACCGGTGCATGGCAGCGGCATTGTCCGCAGCCTTGCGGGCGACCTTGCCGGCGCTCGCCTTGTCCATGGCAGGCACCGAGGCAAAACCCCAATAGCCCTTGTCGAAGACCCGGGCGCTGACGCCGCCAGCGCTCGATTGGGTGTTTGATGTAAGATTGCCGTCAATCATCGCCATGTGCGTCTTGCGCACTTCGTGCTGACGCGTCTCGGCATAGTCAACGCCCGCAGGCGCTTCCAGGTCACTGTTGCTCATCTGAAATCCTTTCAGCTTATCCTGGCGCGCTCATGCATATGGCGCCGGATTTCTTGCGAGTGGTTCTAGCACCCGGGCGGGGCGAAGGCACGTAAAATCGCCGGGCGGCCTGTTGTTCGCTGCGCACCAAAAGGCCGGAACACGCGCTGCGTGCCCCGGCCCTGATATAATATCAATGTAAAGCCTATTATCCGTATACGCTCATGGCCGCCATGACGAGACCGATGAAGCTGCCGATGAGAAGAACAGCGGTCGACAGGAAACCGATCATGAAGCCGGTGCTGCGCTTGCCCGCCTCGGCGTAATAGCCCTTTGCATAAAGCAGGCGCCCGATCGGATAGACCACACCGATCAGCCCGGCGAGGAGATCACCCCACAGAAAGGCAAAGATCCATAGCGCCGGCAGAAACATCATCAGACCTTCTATGGTATTGCCATGCACCCGCATCACCCGCATGAGCTCATCGGGGCCTTGCATGGCCGGAGCCGGGGTTTCATGTTTCATGCGAGACTGGCCAGTCTTGAGACCCATCCAGAGAAAGATGAACAAGCAGATGATTGTAACAAGGCCTGTCAGCGGAAATACAAAAGTCATAATGTTCTTGTCCTTTGGAATGATTTCAAATCAGGACGCCGAGACGAAACCGGTTCGCGTCCCGGGTCAAGGTCATTCGTCACATCGGGCGTCACATCGGGCGTCACATCGGGCGTCACATCGGGAGGTTATGACGAAGGGAACCGGTGAAATTACCTCCAGATTGCGAAATTCTCGCAAATATGGTTATTCTGGCGCCTGAAGGGCTGCCTGATGGTGATCGTTAGCGACCCGAAATGAATGAGGGGAAGACCATGAACAAGCTTGTTTTGGCGGCGGTCGCCGTGCTGGCACTTGGCGGCGGGCTGTTTTTCTCCGGTGCCTTTGATCGCACGGGAGGCGACAGTGGTGCGGGGAGTAAAGCCACGCAGGCGCAACACGCCGCTGAAGAGGCCCATATCGCATGGTATGATGGCACCGTGGACGAGGCCTTCGCCCTTGCCAAAGCTGAGGACAAGCCGATCCTGCTTTATTGGGGCGCTGTGTGGTGCCCGCCGTGCAATCAGCTCAAGGCAACGATCTTTAAGCGCCCCGATTTTATCGCCAGGACGGACAGCTTTGTTGCGGTTTATCTCGACGGTGATACGGACCGGGCGCAGAAATATGGCGAGACATTCGGCGCTTCGGGATATCCGACACTGATCGCCCTTAACCCGCAGGGCGAAGAGGTCACGCGGATCCCCGGCGGCATGAACCTTGAGGCCTATGTTACCGTGCTGGATTTGGCACTGGCGAGGACACAGCCCGCTGCCCGGCTGCTGGCCGAGATCCTTGACGAAGGTCGCGAGGCGAGCCCGGACGAGCTCATTCTGCTGGCGCATTATTCATGGGGGCAGGATAGCGGCAAGGCTCTGGGTGAGCGGGACAAGGCAGATGTCTTCCGCCGTCTGAGCGATATGACCCCGGATATAATGGTGGAGGAACAGGCACGGTTTGATGCCGACTATCTTGCTGAACTGTCCGACCAGGAAGGCGATCTTGACGAGGCTACGCGCGCCGACGCCATTGCCAGGGCAGTGCTAATTTTCAGGGATCCGGTGCGGGCACGCGCACAGCCCTATTTTCCGACTTTCGATGCTGCGGATCTGATCAAGAAAGTGAGCGCCGAGGGCGCGCCCGAGCGCGGCGCCCTTTTGGCCGATCTTGCAAGCTGCCTCGCCACCATGGGAGACGATGAAAGCTATTCACCGGCCGGGCGCCTGCGTGTCCTTTTCGGGGAGGCCCGGCTTGCAAAACTGGCGAGCGAAGAGATCCCCGACGCGCTCAAGGCGCGGGCCCGTGCCAGTGTTGACCGGGAACGCGCCGGTGCGGTCACGCAATATGAGCGCTCGGCGGTGACCAATATGGCGGTGGGCGTCCTCTTCGAGACCGATCAGAACGATTATGCCGGTCAGATCATGAAAGATGAAATCGAAGGCTCGACCAACGCCTACTACTGGATGCTCGATCTTGCAGGCCTGGCGGAGGAAGCCGAAGGCGCGGCGACACGCATCCAGTGGGGTGCATACTATGTCGATGGTCTGACCCGTATGGCCGCAGACGACGCCCCCGGCATAGCGGCAGCGGCTGTAACCGTTCTTGGCGAACTTGCCGCCCAGGATGATCCTGTCTATGGGCGCAACAAGGGCGCCGTCAAACGCATCGCCAGGGCGCTTAACAAGTGGGCAGTCGGCGGTGAAGATGAGGACAGCACCGAGGTGGATCGCACCGGTCGCCCGGAAGTTATGGCCGCTATTACCGACCGCTTCGACGCTATATGCACCACTCATTTTGAGTCCGGTGACAAGCTTGACGCCTGTGTCTCGCTGTTTCGTCCTGCCGAGGCCTGAGGCTTAAGGTTCAGCGGTCAATTTCGTACGGTTATTGTCTTTCCTATCGCAAATCTGATGATAGACTCGTGGTTTGAGGATGATGTCTTATGACCATGACTGAAAAGCATGTCGAGAGCCTGCACCCTGACCCGCTGCCGCGGGTCCGGCAGATATCGAAGGACGCGCCGTGGGAGTGGCTGGCTGCCGGATGGCGTGATATGTGGCGTTCCTCGTCACTCAGTCTTGCCTACGGCCTTGCCTTTGCAGTGATCTCGTCCCTGATGACCCTTGCCATTACTGCGCTTGGTCTGTCATCGCTGGTCCTGACCCTTGCCGCAGGCTTCATTCTGCTCGGGCCCATCCTTGCCGTCGGGCTCTATGAAATTTCCCGGCGCCTTGAAGCTGGCGAGCCGGTCCGGATGAAGGAAGTTTTCCTCGTGCGCACGAAGGCACCGGCGCAGCTCATGTTCCTCGGCGTTTGTTTGATGATCGCCTTTTTGATCTGGGTTCGGGTCGCAACGCTGCTGTTCGCACTATTCTACGGGATGCAGGGCTTTCCGCCGCTGGCGCAATTTGTCAATGAGCTGCTCTTCACAGCGCGCGGCCTCACACTCCTCTCGATTGGCAGTGTGGTCGGCGGCTTTCTGGCGCTTGGCGTCTTTGCAATCTCTGCTGTCTCGGTGCCGCTTTTGATGGTGCGCAATGTGGACGCGGTTTCCGCCATGCTCTTGAGCCTCGAAGCAGTGCGCAAGAATCTCATCCCGATGATCCTGTGGGCGTGGCTCATTGCCCTCATGATCGGCTTCGGCATTGCAACGCTTTTTGGCGGTCTGGTGATCACGTTTCCGCTGATCGGTCACGCCACCTGGCACGCCTTCCGAGCGGTGATTGATACCGACGGCGATGACTAGGGTTTTTCCCCGTCATCATCCATGACATCATCATCCATGAGAATGCGCTCGGCAGCGCCGTCGAGATCCTCGAACTGACCCACCCTGACCGCCCACAAAAAGCCGGCAAGGCCAAGCAGACCCAAAAAAAGCGCGGCGGGGATGAGGATGATGAGGACGTTCATGATTTTTCCGGTACGGTTTTTTTCCAATCAGTCAGGCGCATGGCGTTGAACGTCACCAATATGGACGACGACGACATGGCAATCGCCGCGATGAGCGGCGTGACCACACCGGCGAATGCGAGCGGAATGGCGATGGAATTGTAGAGCGCCGCGAGGGCGAAGTTTTGCAGGACAAGGCGGCGGGACTTGCGCGCCACATCAATGGCCTCCAGAACCGGCATCAACGAGCGCCCCTGAAAGATAAAGTCAGCGGCAACCTGCGAGACATCTGCCGCTGTCGACGGCGACATGGAGACACTGGCAGCCTTGAGAGCCGGGGCATCGTTGAGGCCATCGCCGACCATCAGGGTCCTTGCACCACCCAGGGCGAGCGCCTCAAGCGCCGCAATCTTGTCGGCGGGCCTGTGAGCCCCTCTGGCATCATCAATGTTGAGCTCCGACGCGATGCGAGCCACTTCATCCTCTACGTCTCCTGACAGCAGCGTCAAACCAAACCCGCGTTTGGCCAGCGCATCTGTCACGTCTGCGGCATCTGGCCTTGGCTCATCGCGGAAAGAAAATCTTCGAGCGCCGACGCCGTCAATCGAGACCCAAAGCTGCGTACCCGTTGCGTTTTCCACCTCATCAGCGGACGCACCAACAAAGTCAGCCCGGCCCAGACGCACCCGCTTGCCGCTGACAAGACCTTGCATGCCTGACCCGGCAACCTCTGAAACCTCTTCGGCCTCGGGCAGCACGAGCCCCCTGGCCTCACGAACAAGAGCCATGGCGAGAGGATGGCGGCTACCGCGAGCAAGGGCGGCACCCATCTCGAGGAATTCGGAGGGGATCTCTTCACCTTCGATGAGATGTGGCTCGCCCAGGGTCAGGGTCCCGGTCTTGTCAAAGACGACGTGATCCACATCGGCGAGGCGTTCCAGCCCGTCGGCAGATTTCAGCAGCACACCGAGACGCATGAGACGCCCCGAGGCCACGACCTGAACGACCGGCACGGCAAGGCCAAGCGCGCAAGGACAGGTGACAATGAGGACCGCGATGGCGACCATGAGCGCGCCGTGCCAGCCTGCGCCAAGCACCATCCACAGGACGAAGGCAGCAAGGGCAAGAATATGAACTGCCGGCGCATAGAATTGCGCGATCCGGTCAGCCAGGCGCACGAACCCGGCGCGGCCCTGTTCGGCGGCTTCCATGAGGTGCACGATTTCTGCCAGTAAGGTTTCATGCTCGAGCTTTGTGATTTCTATCTGCAGCGGGCCGGACATGTTGAGGGTTCCGGCAAAGACATCCATTCCGACACCGGCACTGACCGGCAGACTTTCACCGGTCACCAGGGACATGTCGATGTCACTTGCGCCTTTTACCACAATGCCGTCGACAGGCAGCCGGGCGCCGGCGGCAACCGCGACGCACATGCCCGGGCGGATGGCTTCAATCGGGATCTGACTATGCGTCCCGTCCGCCTCAACTTTCGTTACCGCGCTGGCGCGCAGTCCCAGAAGATTTTGTGCAGCAGAACACGCCCGCGCACGCATCGACAGATCAAGATAACGACCGATGAGCAGGAAGAACAGCAGCGTCACAGAGGCATCGAAGTAAACATCCTCGCCGCCGCGCATGGTCTCAAAGAGGCTCATGCCCGTTGCAAGGATCACTGCAAGCGAGATCGGCACATCCATATTCATGGACCGCGCCTTGAGCGCCCTGGCCGCAGATGTAAAAAACGGCGCACCGGAATAAGCCAGGGTCGGCAGGGCAATCAAGGCAGAAATCCAGTGAAACAGCTCGCGCGTCGCCGGTTCCATATCGCCGGCACGTCCGGACCAGACCGAAACCGACAAAAGCATGATATTGGCGGCGGCAAACCCGGCAACCGCCATGGCGCGCAACAATCGCTTGCGTGCGGCGTCGTCGACGCCTGTCGCGAGGCCCGGGCTGAACGGCACCGCGTCAAAACCAATGCGTTCGAGATGGCCAACGATATCATCGGCGCAAAAATCCTCGCCCTGCCAGCGGACGGTCACCCGTTTGGTCGAAAGATTGGTCCGCGCGTAAGTGACACCGGGAACCGCGCCAAGACCATTTTCAATTTTTCGCATACAGCCGCCGCAATGCATGCCGGCCACAATGAGACAGAGTTCGCGGCTGTCACCAGCCTGAGTCAGAAACGGGCCCGCCGGAGCAGCGTCTGGAACACTGTCTAAAACCGGGTCAGGAGCTGGGGCTGCGAGGCTCATGAGCGCACCAGGATGTCATGGATAATCTTGCGCTCTTGTCCGGCTGCATCTTTCACTGTGGCCTGCAGCTGCCACTTCCCCTGCAGAGGCAGCTGAGACGCACCGGCGTATTTCCCGTCGCCCAGGGAGGCAAAGGCGATCTTCTGGTCGATGCCATCATGAACCGACCTGACAAGCAGGCCTTCAATCTCCATTGCATCGAGCGGCCCACCTGCCTCGTTCTTTATGGTCAGGACAAGGAAGACCTCGTCTTTCGACAGGTTTTGCGTCTCGACGGCGATGGTCCATCCGAGCGCTTTCTGCTCTTCGGCCCTGGCAATTTCGACATTATAATCCCGGCCCTTGACGTAGGCATCTTTGGTTTCAACACCTGAAAACGTGGTGATGGCAAACCATGACATTGTGAAATTGGCCCCGAACACAATCAGGAAAAATCCGAGGAACCAGACCAGCACCTTGCGACCTGTAAGCGGTTTGACGGGGCGGCGGGTGGTCATCATTCAGGCCCTCTGAAGGAAGTTTTTTCGGTGATGGTCTGGCCGGTCACCGGGTCTTGTATCACAAAAACGAGGTTGGCGGCACCGCCCTTGAGCGTGCCTGCAAGGGCCGCGCGCGGCAGGGAAACATAGAACTTCTCGGCCTTTGTCGCATCGGGACCGACGACGATGGTCAGATCATCCGGAGATCCATGGGTGGCACCTCGGGTCATGATCGCACCCTCAAGTCCGGTGATAGAAATAGTGAGCTGTCTTGTTTCATGGAGTTTGTTGATGGCGCGCACTGTAAAGCCATTGCGGACAGAACCATCCGAAAGGCGAACAAAAACCGGGTTGCGATCGCGTATCAGGTTGGCATCAAGGGTCGAGCGGGTGAAGAGTGTGAGGCTCATAAGAGCCGCGACGCCGATAATGAGGGCAGCATAGAGAAGGGTTCTTGGACGCAGAATATGGCTTTGGCGCGGCTCGCCCTTCGCCAGTCTTTCCAGATTGGCCTCACTCTCATAGTCTATGAGCCCACGCGGGCGCCCGACCTTTGCCATGATGGCATCACAGGCATCGATGCACAGCGCGCACTGAATGCATTCAAGCTGGAACCCGTCGCGAATATCAATCCCCATGGGGCAGGCCGCAACGCACTGGCGACAGTCGATGCAATCACCGCGCCCCTCCCAGCCCGTGCCCGCCTTGTGAGGGCCACGCGACTCGCCGCGATAGTCCCGGTAGGAGATCGCCATGCTGTCTTCATCGAACATGGCGCCCTGAATCCGCGGCCAGGGGCACATGTAAATGCAGACCTGCTCGCGGGCGAAACCGCCGAGGAGATAGGTCGTGAAAGTGAAGATCCCCATCGAGAAATAAGCCGTAACCGGCGCTTCAAGAACAACAAGCTCTCGTGCAAGGGTCGGCGCATCGGCAAAATAGAAGATCCAGGCGCCGCCTGTTGAAACCGCAATCGCCAGCCAGACAGCGTGCTTGATGAACCGTTTGATGAATTTCGAAGCGCTCAATGGGGCCTTGTCAAGACGGAGGCGAGCATTGCGGTCACCCTCAACAAAGCGCTCGACATAGATGAAGAGGTCCGTCCACACGGTTTGCGGGCACATGTAGCCACACCAAATCCGTCCGGCAACGGAGTTAATCAGGAAGAGCCCGAAGGCTGCGAGGATCAAGAGCCCCGTGATGTAATAGAATTCCTGCGGCCAGATTTCGATGAAGAAAAAATAGAACCGTTGGGTCTGGAAATCGATCAGCACCGCCTGATCGGGTGCATCGCCCGGCCTCGTCCAGCGCAGCCACGGCGTTACATAGTAGATCAGGAGGGTGGCGATCATCACCGCCCATTTGATCGATCGGAACCGGCCACTGACTCTTTTGGGGTGGATCTTGACTCGCGCAGCATAGCCTGACCGTTTCGCCTTGGCGTTGACGGCATCGACTTCAATACGGTGCGGCGCGCCCTTTCTGTCAGCAGGAACGCCAGAGGATTGCAGCGAAGATGGCGTTTCGGTGCCGTCGCCGCCTGCTGCACTGGTACTCATGCTCTCTCCTCGAGCAACGTGTGCGAAATTCTATTCACCGCCTCCGAGCGCATGAACGTAAAGCGCCAGCTCCTTGACCGTCGCATCACCGAGACGCCCCTGCCAGGCTGGCATGACACCGTAGCGCGCTTGCGTAACCGTTTGGGTGATCGCGGCTTCATCGCCGCCATAGAGCCACAGGGCGTCATTCAGGTTGGGCGCGCCCATAGTCCGGTCGCCCTGGCCGCTTTCGCCATGACAGGCGCTGCACTGATCTTCAAAAACCACGGCGCCGCGCACAGCCTGCTCGGCGTTGTGCTCACTGGCACTCAGGGACAGGACAAACTGAACCACATCAGAAATATCGGCGGGTTCGAGGATTTCGTCGACACCAAACTTCGGCATTTCCGAGTACCTTGTGTCATCGTCCTCTTCCCAGCGGATACCGTGAGCGATGGTCTGATAAATGTCGTCGAGGGAGCCACCCCAGATCCAGTCATCGTCATTGAGATTGGGGAAACCGGTAAAGCCCTGTGCGCCTGAGCCATGGCACGGGGCGCAGTTATCGCCAAAGGCGGCCGCGCCGCCAGCGAGAGAAACCGCCAGCAGGTCTTCATCGTTCCTGATCTCGGCAAGATCGGCGGATGCAATCCGGTTTTCAAAAATCGCGCGCGAGGCCTCGCTTTTGGCGACTTCGCCGCGAACCACATCGCGCTGGGAATAGCCGGCAAGGCCTTTGGTGTAGTCCCAGCCATCGCTGGTTGGGAACGGCACAGCTGGCATGACAATCATATAGCCTACGGCCCAGATGATGCAGGCATAGAGCGTCCATAGCCACCAGCGCGGCAGCGGCGTATTGAGTTCTTCAATGCCGTCCCAGACGTGACCGGTCGTTTCCATACCGCCTGAACCGGAGGCCGCGTCCTTGCTCTTGATTTCATCGGTCATTGGATATGGTCCTCATCTTCTTTGAGAGGTAATTGAGCGGCATCCTCAAATCGCTGTTTGTTGGACGGCCAGAGCGCCCAGGCAACCGCCGACAAAAAGATGGCGACAAGGAGGACGAGTCCCCAAGTCTGAGAAAAGTGTGCAAGGCTATGATAGGTCATATTTCACCTCACCGATTGTTGCCGTCTTCGTCGGCCCGGTAGAGGTCGAAGTCGACCAGAGTTCCGAGCATCTGAAGATAGGCAATAAGAGCATCAAGTTCGGTAACGACATCGGGATTGCCATCAAAATCGCGCATGATAACGCCGGGGTACCGTGCTTCCAGACCTTCGGTGTCGCTGTCGGGATTGGCCTGTGCGGCAAGATCATCAAGCGCTGCAGCCACCATTTCATCCGAATAGGGAACACCGACAATTCTACTGGCTTTGAGCCGCGCCGTTATCTCCCGGGTGTCCAGCGCCTTTTTACCAAGGAAGGGATAGCCGGGCATGATGGACTCCGGCACGACCTCGCGCGGATTGCCCAGATGGATGGCATGCCATTCATCGGAATACTTACCGCCGACACGCGCCAAATCCGGACCGGCACGGCGCGAGCCCCACTGGAAGGGATGGTCATACATGCTTTCTGCGGCGAGGGAATAATGGCCGTAGCGCTCGACTTCGGAGCGTAGCGAGCGGATCATCTGCGAGTGACAGACATAGCAACCCTCACGCACATAGACCTGACGGCCTTCGAGCTCGAGGGGCGTATAGGGCCGCATGCCATCGACCTTTTCAATCGTACTCTTGATCAAAAAGAGCGGCACGATTTCCACAAGTCCGCCGATCGACACAACGAGGAGGATCCCGATGAGGAAAAGGAACGGGCTTTTTTCAAATCTGGTGTGGTCAAATTTTGCCATTGTGATGCCTCCCTTACGCCGTGGCCGCTGCGGCAGAAACTGTTACAGACTCTGGCAGGGGTTCACCCTCACGGATGTCACCGCGGATGGTTCGCCAGACGTTGTAGGCCATGATCAAGGAACCTGCGACGAAAAGGCCGCCGCCAAAAGCCCGGATAATGTAATAGGGGTTCATGGCCTCGACGGTTTCGACGAACGAATACTCAAGGAACCCGAGGCTGTCATAGGCGCGCCACATCAGGCCCTGCATGATACCGGCAACCCACATCGACGTGATGTAGAAGACGATCCCCGCAGTTGCGATCCAGAAGTGCCACGAGACAAGCTGCAGTGAATAGAGCCGCTTGCGCTCCCAGAGCCACGGCACGAGACAGTAAATCGCGCCAAAGGAAACGAAGCCAACCCAGCCGAGCGCCCCTGAATGCACATGACCGATGGTCCAGTCCGTATAGTGGCTAAGAGAATTCACAGCCTTGATCGACATGACCGGCCCTTCAAAGGTCGACATGCCGTAGAAGGCAATTGAAACCACAAGCATGCGGATCACCGGATCGGTCCTGAGTTTGTCCCAGGCCCCGGACAGGGTCATGAGACCATTGATCATGCCGCCCCAGGATGGCATCCACAGCATGATCGAGAAGGCCATACCAACGGTTTGCGCCCAGTCCGGCAGCGCCGTGTAATGAAGATGGTGCGGTCCGGCCCAGATATAAAGAAAGATAATCGACCAGAAATGCACGATCGACAGCCGGTAGGAGTAGATCGGCCGGTCCGCCTGTTTGGGCACAAAGTAATACATGATGCCCAGAAATCCGGCGGTGAGGAAGAAGCCTACCGCGTTGTGACCGTACCACCACTGGATCATGGCATCCTGAACGCCGGACCACATGATCACGCTGTGTGGACTTGACCACGATAGCGGAACGGCAGCGTTATTGATCAGATGTAACATGGCAATGGTAATGATGAAGGCCAGATAGAACCAGTTCGCCACATAGATATGCGGTTCGGCGCGGCGCCACAGAGTGCCAAGAAAGATCAGAAGATAGGTCACCCAGACGATGGTCAGCCAGAGATCCACATACCATTCCGGTTCAGCATATTCCTTGCTCTGGGTGACGCCGAGCACGTAGCCCGTGGCGGCCAGCACGATGAAAAGCTGGTAACCCCAGAACACGAACCACGGCGCAATGTCACCGGCGAGGCGGGCCCGACCGGTGCGCTGAACGACATAGAACGATGTCGCGATCAGTACATTGCCGCCAAAGGCAAAGATCACTGCCGACGTATGTAACGGCCGGATGCGTCCGAAGCTGAGAAACGAGACGTCAAAATTAAGTGCGGGAAAGGCCAGCTGCAAAGCCGCCAAAAGCCCGACAGAAAACCCGATAACCCCCCAAAAGACCGAGGCGATGGTGCCGTATTTGACCACATCCATATTGTAAACAACGCCGGGCCCGGACAGGACCGTGCCCTGAGGCCGGGCCTTGAAGCGAGCGAGGCCCCACAAGGCCAGCACGCTGGCCAGTGTGAAAACCAGGCCATGAAACGCCATGACGGACGACGTCGTGGCATTGGCCAGAGCCAAACCATAAAGGGCGGCGAGAACCGCAAGGCCCATTGCCGCAATCTGCAAGGGGGGTTTTGCTCCACCGGAACCGGGGTTTTGAGTATTTGTAGTCATCAGGCCGAGCCTCAATGAGATGATCCCTTCTCCGGACCAATGCTATTTTTGAGAAGACCACACGTCTGCTCTGCATTGCCCTCGCAAGAAGGAAGCCTCCAGTTTATATCTTGTCCAATCTGAGCTAACAGATCTGCCCTGCCAGGCAGATGCGACCAATCAGCACGTCATGATCCGCGGAAACGCTTACCTTTGTATGATTCGTTTTATAGCACAAAGAGCCACATCGGATACAATCCAAAGCCGCCGCCGGTTAACCATTGGACGATTTCGTCACGAGGAAGAGATTGTGTAATGGAGAGGGGCCACTTATGATGCGATGCAACAACAATAAAGCGCCATACCTCATCGCTGGCCTCGCCGCCAGCTGTAAAGACCGAAAAACGAGGATGGCCAATAACCTGAAATGCCAGGGAGGCTTTTGATTACCGATGCTGCCAGAACAGGAAAACAAACTTAAATCCGTTAAAGACATTACCGATAACCTCGGCTCCGTCGGATATATAAGTACAGACCAGATTTCGACAGCGGTCTATATCGCCCATCACCTGCGCAAGCCCATTCTCATCGAAGGCCCGGCCGGGGTCGGCAAGACGGATCTCGCGGCCTCGACCGCCAAGTTCCTCAACCTGCCGCTCATTCGCCTGCAATGCTATGAAGGCCTCGACGAGGGCAAAGCGCTGTATGAATGGAAATATGGCAAGCAGCTGCTTTACACCCAGGTGTTGAAGGAAAAACTGCACGACATTCTGGACGAAGTGGACACCATGGATCAGTCCATGGAAAAGCTGCACGACTTTGATGATCTATTCTTTTCCGAGGGTTTCCTGGAGCCACGCCCGCTGCTGACCGCCCTGCGCCAGGAAAACGGTGCGGTCCTGCTGATTGACGAGATCGACAAGTCGGACGAGGAGTTCGAAGCCTTCCTGCTGGAGATCCTGTCCGACTATCAGGTCACCATTCCTGAAATCGGCACCATATCAAGCCCGGTGCCGCCGATTGTCATGCTGACGTCCAACAATGTACGGGAAATTGGCGATGCGCTGAAGCGGCGCTGTCTGCATCTTTATATCTCGTTCCCGGAAGCGGATCGGGAACGGGCGATTGTCGAGGCCCGGGTGCCTGGCATTTCCGACGATCTTCTCAAGCAGCTGGTCAGCTTTGTTCAGCAGCTCAGGGAACAGGACCTGAAGAAGCTGCCTTCAATCAGCGAGACCGTTGACTGGGCCAAGGTTCTCTTGCTGATGCATGCGGACCGGATCGATCCGGAGTTTGTCCGCTCGACGCTCAATGTGCTGCTCAAGTTCGAGACCGACATTGAAGCGGTTGACAACAAGATCATCGAGATGACCCGCAAGGCGAATGATCCATCTCCTCTGAGGCGTTAGGTACTCTGCGATGGAACGCACGCTGACCAATTTCATCAAGGCTCTGCGGGCCGCCGATATTCCGGTTTCGATCGGGGAAAGTATCGACGCGCTCAAGACGGTGTCTGTCACCGGCTATGATGACCGCACCTTCATGAAGGATGCGCTGTCGTGCGTGGTCGCCAAGACGCCGGAGGAAAAGGCGATCTATAATGATCTCTTTGATCTCTATTTCTCCCGCGACACATCGAAGACGGCAATGTCGAATTTCGGTGACGAGGCCAGTGAGGATAGCGAGGGCGGCGAACCCTCTGAAGGAGAGCCCTCCGAAGGCGGCAATACTGTTGACCAGTTGCGCGAGATGATCGAAGGCAGCGATGCTTCGGCGCTCGCCCGGGCCATGGAAGTTGCCGCCGAACAGGTCGGCACGGAAAACATCCGGTTTTCCACCCAGCGCGGGATTATGGCGCGGCGGATGCTTGACCAGATGGGCATGCGCGAGCTGGAAGCCCGCATGATCGAGATGCGCTCCAGTGGAGGCGGCGGCGACAAGGAAGAAGCCGAGGCCCTGTCCCAGATCCGCGATGAGCTGATCCAAAAGGCCCGCGAATACGTCGAGCAACAATATGCAATCTACGGCGAAGCGGCGACCGAACGCTTCATGGAAGATTATATCCAGCGCGCGCGCCTGACCGAAATCGGGCCACACGATATGGACCGGCTGCAAACCATTATTCGCAAGATCGCCAAGCGCCTCGCGGCAAAACATTCGCGGCGACGCAAGCGGCGCAATCGCGGCCAGCTCAACATTCGCAAGACGATGCGCGAGAACGCCTCGACTGAAGGCATTCCGTTCAAAACAGTGTGGAAGCAGAAGAAGCGCGAACGGGCGAAAGTTGTTGTCATCTGCGATGTCTCGGGCTCGGTTGCCGCCTACGCACGCTTTCTCCTGATGCTGATTTACGGACTCAACGAAGTGATCCCCGACATCAAGTCGTTTGCCTTCTCCCACAAGCTGGTCGACATCTCCAGCAAACTGGAAGACAACGAAGTCAAGGAAGCGGTCAAGGAAGTCATCAAGGAAGTCGGCCAGGGTTCAACCGACTATGGCGCGGCGCTCGGCGCTCTGCAGACGGAGCACTGGAACTGTATTGACCGGCGCACCACTGTGATGATCCTCGGCGATGGCCGCTCCAACTACGGCAACCCGCGTATTGATGTGTTGCGCGAAGTACAGGCCCAGGCCAAGAAGGTTATCTGGCTGTGCCCGGAACATCCCTCGATGTGGGGCACCGGCGACAGCGAAATCCCGCGCTACAAGCCGTTTACCGACCTGATGCAGCAATGCCGGACGGTGAAGGATCTGGAGCGGGTGGTCGATATGATTTTGGCGAGTTATACCGGGTAGATCTGCTCCCAGGGGGCAGAACGCCTGAAACATCTTGTGACGGCCAGGGAAAATCGCCAGGATGCGCGCTGTTTCACGTCAACGAGGACACCATGACCGCAGCCATTTCTCCCGTTCTTGACCACCTTGACGCCGGCTTTGAGGGCGCGCTGGAGCGCCTTTTCCGGCTGCTGGAAATCCCCTCGATCTCGACCGACCCGGCTCATGCATCAGATTGCACCCGCGCGGCTGAGTGGCTGGCCGCAGATCTTCAGGGCATCGGGTTTGACGCACAGGTTTGCGCGACCGAGGGACATCCCATGGTCATGGGACATCTGGCGGCGGCCAATCCCTCGGCGCCTCACATCCTTTTTTATGGCCACTATGATGTGCAGCCGCCGGACCCGCTGGAGCTGTGGACCACGCCGCCGTTTGAGCCGCGTATCGACAAGACAAGCGCGGATGACGAGGGGCGGATCTATGCGCGCGGTGCGATGGACGACAAGGGCCAGTTGATGACTTTTGTGGAAGCCTGCCGGGCGACCATGGCGGTCCACGGCGCGCTGCCAATTTCTGTCACGGTGCTGTTTGAGGGCGAGGAAGAATCCGGTAGCGCCAGCCTGCAGCCGTTTCTTGAAGCCAATGCAGAGACGCTCAGGGCCGATCAGGTTTTGGTGTGCGACACGTTGATGTGGGACAAGCAGACGCCCGCCGTTACATCGATGCTGCGCGGTATGGTTTCGGGAGAACTGACCATCAAGGCGGCGAGCCGCGATCTTCACTCCGGGCTCTACGGCAATGCAGCGCAGAACCCGAACAACATACTGGCGCGCATCCTGGCCAGTCTCAAGGATGAGAACGGCCATGTTAACGTGCCGGGATTCTATGACGGTGTTAAGGATCTTGATCCGGATGTGCTGGGTCAGTGGAAAGATCTTGGCTTCAACGAGGCGACCTTCCTTGGCGACATCGGTCTGAAAAAATCCGCCGGCGAGCCGGGCCGCCACATCCTGGAGCACCTGTGGTCGCGCCCGTCGTGCGACGTCAACGGCATGTGGGGCGGCTATATTGACGAAGGTTTCAAGACGGTAATCCCGGCGGAAGCTTCGGCCAAAATTTCCTTTCGCCTGGTGGCGGGACAGGACCCGCAGGGTGTTTATGACAGCTTCAAGGCCTTCGTTGCGGCCCAGATACCGGAGGATTGCTCGGTCACCTTTAAGGATCACGGCTGTAATCCGGCGGTGACCTGCGACACGTCGAGCGACTTTGTCAAAACCGCGCTGGGGGAACTGACCAATGAGTTCGACAGACAGGCGACGTTTGTCGGCTGCGGCGGCTCGATCCCCATCGTGGAGAATTTCGCCGATACGCTTGGCATGGAAAGTGTGCTTATCGGCTTTGGTCTTGAAGACGATTGCGCGCACAGTCCGAACGAGAAATATGAAATCTCCAGCTTTCGCCATGGCGCACGCTTCTGGGCGCGGCTCCTTCAGGCGCTCGGCCAAAAAGACAGATAAGAGCGACCAATAAAAACAAAAACAAAAACAAAAACAAAATGACTCTAAAGGGATGGAACAACAATGAACACTCGGCCGGAAATTGACGCGGCACTCGCAAGGAAAATTCAGGGGGCCGTCCGTGACGGCATGGCGGATCAGATCGCCTTTACCGAGGAGCTGGTGCGCAAGCCGTCGGTCCGCGGTCAGGAACACACCGCGCAGGACTTCCTTTTTCAGGAACTCAAGGCGCGCGGTTATGCCATGGATCGCTGGGCGATAGACCCCGCCGAGATTGAAAACCATCCAGGGTTCTCACCGGTCGCGGTGCCCTATGACAATGCGATCAACGTTGTCGGCACGCACCGGCCGCGCGATGAGCAAGGGCGCTCGCTTATTCTCAACGGCCATGTGGATGTGGTGCCGACCGGGCCGCTGGATATGTGGGAGCGCGCGCCGTTCGAACCGCACATTGAGGGCGACTGGCTCTATGGCCGCGGCAGCGCCGATATGAAAGCCGGGCTTGTCGCCAACATCTTTGCACTCGATGCGCTGAAGAGGCTCGGATACCAACCAGCGGCCACGGTTCATGTTCAATCTGTCACCGAAGAGGAATGTACCGGCAATGGCGCACTGTCGGCACTGGCGCGCGGCTACAAGGCCGAGGCCGCGATAATCCCCGAGCCGATGGGCGAGGGTTTTGCCCGGGCCTCGGTTGGTGTCATCTGGTTCCGCGTTCATGTGAAGGGCCATCCGGTTCATGTGGCCGACGCGAGCACCGGAGAAAACGCCATCGATGCCGCGATCTTTTTGATCGGTGAGTTGAAAACCTATGAAAAGCAGCGCAATGCACTGAAGAAGGATCATCCGCACTTTGCCGAACTGGAAAAGCCGATCAACGTCAATATTGGCAAGATCGAAGGCGGCGACTGGGCTTCGTCGGTTCCGGCGTGGTGCAGCTTTGATGTCAGGACGGCGCTTTATCCCGGCGAGAATGCGAAAGAGGCCGCGCGCGAGATCGAAACCTTCCTGCGCGGTGCATCGGGCAAACATTCCTTCCTCGGCAACAACCCGCCCGAGATCGAATTCAACGGCTTCATGGCCGAAGGCTTTGAACTTGAAGCGGGCAGCGATGCGGAAAAAACCCTCGCCGCAGCTCACACCACAGCGACCTCAAAAGAGCTGGAAAGCTTCACATCGCTGGCCTATCTCGATGCGCGCGTCTTTGTGCTCTATGATGGCACACCGTGTCTCGTTTATGGTCCGGTCTCGAAGGGTATTCATGGATTCAATGAGGCTGTGAGCATTAAATCGACAGAAAATGTCACCAATACGATCGCACTTTTTATCGCCCTGTGGTGCGGTCTTGAGCCGATTTCCGGGTGACGGATCGAATTTTAGGAAATTACCCTTCGAGATTTATGGGCCGGCTTCAGACCTTCTTAGGGCGCGGCTCGATAGTCTTGACCTCACGCAATGGACCCTGTGCCGGTCCTTTTATTCAAGGCGGCGTGGCAAGATAAGGAGACACTGACATGAGCCCTTCAATTTCTCGTTCGGCAACCCTCGTCCTGATCTTTTTCTTTGGCTCAGCTGTGCTCGTGAGTTCAGCAATCGGCCTGTGAGCCTGCGGTTCTGAGTAGCCCCGCAACCTTTCGACACCCCCAGGGTTCCAAACCGGGTCATGTCTGCTGATGCAGAAATCAGCAGGCATGGCCCGGCTACTGTTCGGCATAGTCGAACACCGAGAGCGTTCGGGTGACGTCACGGTCATTGGAAGACAAGGGTAGACACAATACCTCAATTACCCTGAACTCGTGTCCGACATAAACACTCTTGATCGGACCAAGATGGACGGGCTTTTTGCTGTCGATGACCATCTTCAGTATGGCCAGTGTTCTTTCTCTGAAAGGGGTCTGCTTGATGGACCTGACCCTGTCGCCTTTCCGCAGGGCGGCTGTCTCGCCACCAAAGAAGTTGCCGTTGAAGACCACACTGTGGTCCGCGCCGCCGTCTACCGTATCAAATATATAGATCTTGCGCAGATGGGGTGCCAGTTTCAGCAGGTCCACACTGTCCGGATGTGGCATATTCCTCCCGCCCCGGAGTTCAGCCCAGTAGTCATAGACCTCGCGCAATCCCGCGTTCGTCAGATCTTTCGATTCTGGCGCCACAAGTATCGGAAAGTTCCGCTTTCTCGCCTTCCACATCTCGACTCCGAGCGCACTCCATCATTAGCCACGGAACAGGCGCAAGCACGCAGCAAGAGTATTCACGTAGCCCTGTCAATAGACAAGCCCCCAAAAACTCCGTCGAATATCAGTCGCACTATTGTTTTTGCCGTGGTTTTCAATACCCGCTCACTAATGCTAGTCTGGCCAAAAGACAATCAAGAAAGTCGGCGGAATTTTCCGGACGGCTCTTCGGGAGGAAATATGACACTCAAGAACATCCTGGTCGCCAACAGGGGCGAGATTGCTGTGCGTATTATGCGGGCGGCGGCGGAACTGGGGATCAAATCAACTGGCGTGCACGCCCAGGATGACGCCCTGTCGCTTCATACGAGGAAATGTGACCTCAGTGTCGGCCTGAACGGGCGCGGCCCGGCGGCTTATCTGGACGGCGCATCGATTATTGCTGCGGCGCTGGAAGCGGGCTGTGATGCGGTCCACCCGGGATACGGCTTTCTCAGCGAAAACGCCGGGTTTGCCCGGGCTTGCCAAAAGGCAGGCCTCACCTTCATCGGGCCACAGCCCTCGGTGCTTGAACTGTTCGGCGACAAGGCGGCCGCCCGGCAACTTGCAGAGAAATGCAACGTGCCGCTTTTGCCGGGCATCAATCACGCTGCCACCCTTGAAGAGGCACGTGGCTTCTTCGAGGGGCTTGGCGACGGGGAGGCCATGGTCATCAAGGCTATCCACGGCGGCGGCGGGCGCGGCATGCGCATCGTTGCAAGCCTTGAAGAACTGGACGATGCCTATGAGCGCTGCCAATCGGAAGCCAGGCTGGCCTTTGGCAACGGCGATGTCTACGTGGAGCGGCGCATTACACGGGCGCGCCATATCGAAATCCAGATTGTCGGCGATGGCTCCGGTGATGTCATTGCCCTGGGTGAGCGCGAATGCTCCCTGCAACGGCGCCACCAGAAGCTGGTCGAGATCGCGCCCGCCCCGTTCCTGCCGGAAGCGCTGCGCCAACGACTAACTGCATCGGCGCTTGAGATGGCCAAAGCCATCAAATACGTCAGCCTGGGAACCTTCGAATTTCTTGTCGATGCTGAAGACCTGTCGGAGGAAAGCCCCTTTGCCTTTATTGAAGCCAATGCGCGCCTGCAGGTCGAGCATACCGTGACCGAGGAAGTCATGGGGGTGGATCTGGTCCAGACGCAGATCCTGATCGCCGGCGGGGCCGCTCTCGCTGACGTCGGGCTGAACAGTGACAAGCCACTCAGCCCGCGCGGCTTCGCCATCCAGACCCGGATCAACATGGAAGTCATGAAGGCTGATGGCACGACAAAGCCGACCGGCGGTGTGCTGACTACGTTCGAGCCCTCCAGCGGGCCCGGTATTCGTGTCGATACTTTTGGCTATGCCGGATATCAGACCAGCCCGAGCTACGATTCGCTACTGGCCAAGCAGATTGTTCATTCACACAGCGCAGATTTTTCCGTCGCGCTTGCCAAAGCCTACCGCGCCTTGTGCGAATTTCGCATCGAAGGTCTTCAGACAAACCTCTCGTTTCTGCAAAACCTCTTGCAGCACGAGGCGCTGACAACGGGCGCGCTCTATACACGCTTTGTTGATGATCACGCAGCCGAGCTGGCGGAAGACGATACTGACCACGAACGGCTGTTCTTTTCGCAGGAGATGAAAGCGGCAGCGGGCGGTGAGAAACGCACGACGGGAGCCACGATCGATGCGAGCGATCCCCTCGCCGTCCTTGCCCACGGCAAGGCAGAGGACGGCGCACCGGCGACTGTTCACGCTGCAGAACCCGTTTCATCCGTCGCCGCCGCGCGGGGGCCGGACGGATCTTTCCCGATTGAAGCGCCCATTCAGGGCACCATTGTCAGTGTCGATGTGGCGGAAGGTGACCTTGTGCAAAAAGGTGCCTCGCTCATCGTCATGGAAGCCATGAAGATGGAGCATGTTATTCATGCTCCTGAAAGCGGCTATGTCCGCTTGCTGGGCGTCGAGGCGGGTGACACGATCTTTGAAGGTCATCCGCTCATCTTTCTCGAACCAGCGGAGGGCGACAAGGAGACCGCGCATGCGGAAATAGACGTTGATCTTGATTTCGTTCGTCCGGATCTTCAGGACGTCATTGACCGCCACGCCTTTGGGCTCGACGAAAACAGACCCGAGGCGGTTGCCAAGCGCAAGAAAATCGGTCATCGCACCGCGCGGGCGAACATCATGGACCTGTGCGACGAGGGCAGCTTTGCCGAATACGGATCGCTGGCGCTGGCGGCCCAACGCCGACGCCGGTCCATGGAGGACTTGATTAAAAATACGCCGGGAGACGGCATGGTCGCCGGTATCGGCAGCGTCAACGGCGACCTGTTCGATGACAAGGCGGCCCAGGTTGTCGCCATGTCCTATGACTACACGGTGCTTGCCGGAACGCAGGGCAAGAATAATCACACCAAGAAAGACCGCATGTTCGAAATCGCCGAGAAGCAGAAGCTGCCGGTTGTTTTCTTCACTGAGGGCGGGGGCGGCAGACCTGGCGATACAGACGGAACCGGCGTTGCCGGCCTTGATTGCCTCGCCTTCCACTACTTCGGACGCCTCTCCGGCCTGGTGCCTCTGGTCGGTGTCAATGCCGGGCGTTGTTTTGCCGGTAACGCCTCCCTGCTGGGCTGCTGCGATGTCATTATCGCGACGGAAGACTCCACCATTGGCATGGGCGGACCGGCGATGATCGAGGGCGGCAACCTGGGCATTTATCGTCCCGAGGAGGTTGGCCCGATGTCGGTCCAGGTCCCGAACGGTGTCGTCGACATCGCGGTCAAGGATGAAGAAGAAGCTGTGGTTGTGGCGAAGAAATATCTTTCCTACTTCCAGGGCACGACCCGCGACTATGCAGTCCATGACCAACGCAAGCTTCGGACCATCATTCCAGAGAATCGCCTGCGCATTTATGACGTGCGCGAAGTTATTGAGACCATCTGCGACGTCGATTCGGTGCTTGAGATTCGCCGCGGATTTGGCCCGGGCATGGTCACCGCCCTTGGCCGCATCGAGGGGCGGCCGATGGGTGTTATCGCCAACAACCCGGAACATCTGGCAGGCGCGGTCACCTCTGACGGCGCGGACAAGGCGGCGCGTTTCATGCAGCTGTGCGACGCCTTTGATATTCCGATCCTGATGCTGTGCGACACGCCCGGCATCATGGTCGGGCCGGAGGCAGAAAAGACCGGGCTGGTGCGTCACGCCAATCGGCTGTTTGTCACCGGCGGCAGTCTCACGGTGCCGTTCTTCACCATCATCTTGCGCAAGGCCTACGGGCTGGGTGCCCAGGCCATGGCGGGGGGCAGTTTCCGCGCGCCGATCTTTTCCATTGCGTGGCCAACCGGCGAGGTCGGCGGCATGGGGCTCGAGGGTGCCGTGAAGCTTGGTTATCGCAACGAATTGGCGGCTATCGAAGATCCGGAGGAACGCAAGAAGACCTTCGACGATATGGTGGCCGCTTCCTATGAGCGCGGCAAGGCGATCAATGCGGCCTCGCATCTGGAGTTTGACGATGTTATCGACCCGCATGACTCGCGCCACTGGATCCTCAGCGCCTTGAAATCCGCGCCGCCAATTCTACCGCGCGCCGGCAAGAAGCGGCCCATGGTAGATACATGGTGACTGGCCAATTCCACCTGACTGCCGGTCATTGACTATTAACGAAAAGGGGGCACGATGGGGTTCTTCCTGATCCTTTGAGAAGCCTCGTCATGCAAGAGAAAGAACTGAGACTGGCGCTGGTATGTTATGGCGGCGTTTCGCTGGCCATCTACATGTCCGGTGTTACCAGTGAAGTTCTCAAAGTCGTGCGCGCCAGCCGCGCCTATCACGGCGTCATTGATCCGGATGAGCGGCGCGGCATCACCTATGATGATGTGGCCGACACCTCGGCCTATGAAACCGATACAGAGCGGCTCTACTTCGAACTTCTGCAATCGCTCGCG
>JAUWTJ010000061.1 GCA_030614785.1 Alphaproteobacteria bacterium
AACGAATCAGGGAATGAGTTTGATATCTGAGGTACAACCTGCAGGAACACAGAAAAGCACAGAGATAACATGCCCAAATACATCATTATTATCAAAGGAACCGACATCAATATTCCGTCAGCGGATCGAAACGGAAATGAAAAAGAAATCGACAACAGCACCGGCTTCTATACCCATCGCACGATCATCGCTGACACAGAAGAGCAAGCTACACAACAGGCCCAACAAGCAGTTTTCGAAAATTGGAGCGAAGAGACAGAGGCAACGCACGAAACGAAAACGCTCAAACTCGTGGTAGATTCGGTCACCCTACTTCACTGGAGACATTCCTGGTTTAGGCAAATACCAAACAAGGGATCTATCTTTTTCAATGAAGGCACTCAACAGGAAGCACGCGAAATAGAATACGCTGTTGCGTTACGACAAAAACCATCATCGAAAAACTCCAATGCTGACATCGAACTGATGCACGAACTCTACAACCAGGCCATGGAATATTTAGAAGACGGGAATTTTCAGAATGCTATCGCCATCTCCAAAACACTTCAAAAGTATAGATGGACAGGCGCCTTTGAAATTAGAGCCGAAGCACAGAAACTCATGGGTCACGACCAAAAAGCGATAGCAACACTCCAAAAAGGGACAAAGAATGCCCCGGACTCATGGCGTCTATGGGAAACTCTGGGAATACATCTTTCCGACAGCAGTAGATTCAACGAGGCACTGAATGCATTCAATTCTGGTCTTTCCACAACTTCCCCTGATGAAGGATCCCTAATCCTCAACAAGTCAATTACACTTGACCGAATGGGGAACACATTGGATGCAAAAACACTCATTGCACCGTATCTACATGGAAAAAAGGCACACGAGTTGAATGAGGACCTGCGTAAAGCCTTCATTGCGCAGGAGACAGCCCTCGCTACGTCATGACCATTTCCGATGCGTGGCTTTCTGGATTACCGGGTCAAGCCCGGTAATGACAGCCAAGAGGAATGCCAACACCTCCCCAATCCGTCATCCTCGACGAGCGGAGCGAGATCGGGGATCCATACCTGAGAACGTGCATCCCGCATGATGAAAATTTCAGGTATGGGTCCCCGATCAGCGCAATGCGCTGTCGAGGATTGTCTGTTCAGTCTGTGGGTGGGCTAGATATCCGGATCAAAGCACCGGGAGAATCCAGTCAACCGCCTGCACTCCGGCAACAACCCACCTCAGCACAATGACCACATCCCTCTCCGGCCAAACGAAGATCGTATGCCCGCCTGCACCTTTTGCAGCGAAAGCAGTTTCATCTGCGACATCTGACCGTGAGGCTTCATGATTGAGCCACCAGAGAAAGCTGCAATCCGGATTGGGGGTTTCGGCGCTCTGGTCTGCGGGGAATGTGTCGGTCGTCACTCCTTCTTTGCTGCGGCTTGTCAGGGCTGCCCTTCCGTGTTCTTCTGCCAAAAACCTCAGACAGAAACCTCCGCCTGAACGGGCTCCCGTGAGAAAGGTAATCGACCATGACGCTGCAAATACTCGGTGTTGCATTTTCCAATTTTGTTCGCTCCGTCCGCATGGTTGCTGAAGAGCGCGGCGTGGCCTATGAGCTGGTGCCGATCGGGCCGGGCTCGAAGGACGCCAAAGCGGTCCATCCCCTCGGCCAGGTGCCGGCGATGAACCACGACGGCTTCGAGCTTTTTGAGTCGCAGTCGATTGCCCGCTACATCGACGCGGCCTTCGATGGTCCGCGCATGACGCCGGACGATTTACAGGCCGCAGCGGTCATTGACCAATGGGTTGCTTTTACCGCCACCACGATCGACCAGTATCTAATGCGCCGCTACGTCGTGCCTTACGCCTTCTACAAGGACGCCGACGGCAATACGGACCGGACACTCATCGATATGACCGTACCCGGATTTAGCAAACTCTTCGGAGCGCTCGACAAGGCCGTATCGGATGGTTATCTGGGAAGCCCGCAGTTCAACATGGCCGATTGCTTCTTGATGCCGATCCTGAGCGCCGCCTCCAATTTCCCCGAAGCCAAAGAAGCAATTGCCGCCAGCGACAATCTTACCGGCTATATGGCTCGGATGAACGAGCGGGCAAGCTTTACCGGCACAGCAGCTTAAGGGAGAAGGGCCCTGCTTCCTGAAAATGTCACCCGCGACGAGCGGGGCGAGATCAGGGGAATGGGCAGAAGAGCCAAATCTCAAGATCAACCCAATACTTGTCATGCCCGGGCTTGCCCCGGGTATCCAGTGCGTGGCTCTCTGGATTACCGGGTCAAGCCCGGTAATGACAACGGAGAGATAGTAGATTGCGGAAAGTCCCTCTCCTTCCGGGAGAGGGTGGCAGGCGCAGCCTGACGGGTGAGGGGCGATGGCTGTAACAGATCTCGGAATACGTGGATTGCTCGGTCCCTCATCCGGCGCTACGCGCCACCTTCTCGCGCCAAGGGTTTTGGGAGGAGAAGGACGGAGGTGCCAATAATTCAGCCCACGCCCTAAATAGAAAAATCGAAATCCCCGTCGATCCATTCGGTCGGCAAAGACTGATCCATCGTATGGCTTGGGGCTTCGCCTTCGACTGTCCCGACGACTTTGGCGGGCACGCCTGCGACGGTGGTGTGAGGACGCACATCTTTCAGGACGACACTGCCGGCACCCACCTTTGCGCCTTCGCCAACTTCGATATTGCCGAGGATCTTGGCTCCAACACCGAGCAACACACCGCGGCGGATCTTGGGATGACGGTCGCCGGTTTCCTTACCGGTTCCGCCAAGGTTGACTTCATGCAACATGGAAACATCGTCTTCCACGACAGCGGTCTCCCCGATGACGATACCTGTGGCGTGGTCAATCAGGATGCCACGGCCGATCTTTGCGGCGGGATGAATATCGACGGCGAAGACTTCCGAGATGCGGTTCTGGAGAAACAGCGCCATGGGCTTTTCATCGGAGTTCCACAGCCAGTGCGCGATGCGGTAGGCCTGCAGCGCGTGGTAGCCCTTGAAATAGAGGAACGGCTCGGCGTAGGACGTGCAGGCCGGGTCACGCTCATAGACAGCGATAATATCGGCCCGGGCAGCCTCGCCGATCTCGGGAGAGCTCTCGAGCGCCTGATCGAAGACCTCGCGCAGGTTGAGCGGTGTCAAGGCGTCCGAGCCCAGCTTTTGCGCCAGTTGATAAGACAGCGCATCTTCAAAGCGCTTGCGGTTGAGGATGGTCGTGTGGAGAAAACTGGCCAGAATCGGCGACGCCTTGGCCATATCAGTGGCCTCGTTGTGCATCCGCTCCCAGGTGGGATCGCATACAGAAAGACCGGATTTCTGCGCCTTTTTAGGATCACTGACCATAAAACTGTCCTTAACTCTCCGGACGAACCGTCGCCCTTGATTGCCACATTACACCAATATGGCAACCCGCCCTAATTTCACCAGTCAATTCCCCGTGAAAACGGCGTGACCCTGCGGATTACGTGACCAATGTCACTGTAATACGCGCAAAATATGAAGCGGCGGCTAACTCCCCGCCTCGGCCTCTTTGGCGGCAAGCGCCGCGTGGATTTCTTTCTGCTTTGCCTCATCAAGCGGAAACGTCCACATGATGGCGGCCATCGCAAGGGCGCAGCCGATGGGAATAAAGACATAGATATTGCGCAAGCCCCGGATCGCCTCGGCGCTGTTGTCCGCCCCGGCCTCATAGCCGATCCACGGCAGCAGGACGGAATAGGCAATCCCGACCGCAAGCGCGACCCCCATCTTGATCGTCAGGGTCATCAGCGCAAAGAACAGTCCGGTGCGCTGCTTGCCGCTTTTGAGCGTATCCAGTTCCGTGACATCACTCATCACCGACCGAGCCAGGAACGTTGTTGCACCAAAATTCGCCCCGATCAGGATATAGAGCAACATCGCCACCAGGAAGTTGCCCGGAGGAATGGCAAGGAGAAGCGCGAGCGCAAAGGCACTGTAAAGCATCGAGCTGACCAATGCGATCCGCTTGCCGACGCGGTAAGAGAGCTTGGCCCACAGCGGTGTCATGCAAATACCTACCATGAAATAGACCAGCAGGAGAAGATTGGCGCGCTTGTCGAGCCCGAGCGCATCCATGGCAAAAAAGCTGAACAGCGACGCTATGATCCCGGACAGGAACCCGTCGAGGATGAAGATTGCCATCAAGCGGCGCAGCGGATCGTTTTGCACCAGTATCGCGATAATGTGTTTAAAGCCGGGATGCTCGTCATCAGGCCCGTGCGCAGCCGGTTTTTGCTCGGGTACCAGCAGGACGGCGACCCCCACGCAAGGGATCATCATAAGGAAGATGTACCAGCCGATCACCGACATTTCCCGGACGGCAGAATCTCCTTCTCCCTTCACAAGCACGGGAATGAGAAGCACAACGATCAGGCCAACGATGGTGAGGACCTGGACCGCTGCCTGTATGCGGCTACGCTCGTGGTAGTTGGTGTGAACCTCGGCCGACCATGACAGATGATTGAGCGTCACCATGGTCCAGCCGACATACATAATGATCAGCCAAAAGAGCAGCGTGGCTGACGTCATACCGCTGTAGAAAACCATGGGATTGAAAATAATAAATGTCGAGATCATGAGGATCGGCGACCCGATGATGATCCAGTGCCGACGACGCCCCCAGCGCGACGGGAACCGGTCCGACAGAAGGCCCATCACCGGATCGGTGATCACATCCCAGAACCGCGCAATGAGAAAGACGACGCCAACGGCCTGCACACCAAGGCCGAGCTCACCGGCGTAAAACGGGGGCAGGAAAACCGCTATCGGCAGACCAATGGCAGCCAGCGGCCATTGCGGCAGGGCAAAGGCGATCAGACGTGGCAGTGAAAGGTGATAGTCACCCTTCGTCATCGGCAGATGAAATCGCGCCATGACAGATGCAGCTCTCTCTTTGTTCGGATCCGTTTGTTGAACCCGTTTTGCATCAATCTGCCCGAGGCCACGGGCGCACACAAGAAGATTACACCTTCGAAGCGACAAGGATTTGTCACAGAGCCCCGCGCCGCTTATAGATATGCAGTTGTCCAAAACCCCTTGGAAAGGCCTGCTTCTTGCCAAACCTGCCCGATCTTCCCCGCGATAATGATCCGCTGCCTGCAACCCATCCTTCCGATGAGACCCTGAAGCTACTAGCCCTCAGACGCTCGACGCTGGCGCGCGATATGTGTGAGCCTGGCCCCTCAACCGATGAGATCAATGGTCTGATCCGGCTGGCGGCGCGCGTGCCCGATCACGGCAAACTGGGCCCCTGGCGGTTTGTGATCTTTGAAGGAGACGCACGGGCGCGCTTTGGCGAGGTTATTGCGCAGGCTTTTCAAAAGGCCGAACCCGGTGCCGACGAGGAACGTATCCAGTTTGAGCGCGACCGCCTCACACGGGCACCGAAAGTGATTTGTGTGATCTCGAAAGTTATTCCGCATCCAAAGGCGCCCGAATGGGAGCAGATCCTGTGCGCCGGTGCTGCATGCCAGACCATGCTGATCGCCGCCAACGCCATGGGCTATGCAGCCCAGTGGATTACCGAGTGGTACGCCTATGATGCCAATGTGGGTGCCGCGCTCGACCTTGAAGGAGGTGAACGCGTTGCCGGGTTCATCTATCTGGGAACCGCGAACAGCGAACTCACGGAGCGCCGACGCGCCGACCCTGTGACCAGAATATCGCGCTACTAACCGACCTATCGCCCCCGATAAGGCGGCACGCCCGGGTCAGGCAGCCAGACATCCTTCGGTGGCTCGCCGGTCTGATAGAACACATCAATCGGAATGCCGCCGCGCGGAAACCAGTAGCCGCCGATCCTTAGCCAGACCGGATCGAGCAGCTCCACCAGTTTAAGCGCGATATCCACCGTGCAGGCTTCGTGGAAGGCTCCGTGATTGCGGAACGAGCCGAGATAGAGTTTGAGCGACTTGGATTCGACCAGGAAGTCCCTTGCCACCATGTCGATAACAAGATGGGCGAAATCCGGCTGGCCGGTCACCGGGCAAATCGACGTGAACTCGGGGCAGGTGAACCGAGAAACGTAGGGATGGCCCGGATGCGGGTTCGGCACCCGCTCAAGCACCGCCTCCTCCGGTGATGCAGGCAGATCAACCTTCTGGCCCAGTTGACCAAGGTCCTTGTAGGTTTCTTCCTTCATAGTCCTCTTACCTCGCTTGTGCACAAATTGTCGGCAGACCCGCACCTCAATTGAATAATTTGAGTGCAGATGCCGGGCGTGACCTTTCGGAACTTCACGAACGATCCGCCCGTTCGGGTAACAAATGGCAGGTTTTGGCGAAGTTTCCAAATGATTAACGACCTGGCATCGGCCTTGCAAATCAGAGAGCGGATCTTACGACACCAGTCATAGAAGAGGAATATTCAGTGACAACACCACCCAAAAGAGCCGCAAAGGCCAGACTTACATCATCAACTATTTCCGGTCTGGCTCTGGCTTCCCTCCTTAGCCTGTCGAGCGCTGCCCACGCTGAAGAAGACACATCCCTGCCGGGTGATTTCTCCGGCAACGTGGCCCTGACATCAAACTACATCTACCGCGGTGTAACCCAGTCCAACGATGGCCCGGCGATCTCCGGCGGGTTCGACTACGAGCAGGACATCTTTTACGCAGGCATCTGGGGGTCCAGTGTCGAATGGGATGGCACCTCTCTCGAAGTCGACTATTACTTCGGAGCAACACCGTCCTACAAGAATTTCGAGTTCGACATCGGATTGATCTATTACAGCTATCCCGACGCTCCCAGCGATCCGGAGCAAAACTTCGTTGAATTCTATGCCGGTGTTTCAACGACCCTTGGAGAGCTGGTTGAAGTCGGCGCCTCGCTCGCCGTTTCGCCCGACTTTTACGGCGAAAGCGGTCAGGCGCTCTACCCGGCCCTTGATGCATCAGTGCCGCTGCCAGGCGGCATTTTCTCCCTCGCCGCTCACTATGGCTATCAGTCGTTCGATGATGATCTGGTCGACGACTATTCCGACTATAACATCGGCGTCACCGCCAGCTTTGAAGGCTTTGACCTGACGCTGGGTTACTCCGACACCTCGGACCGCCTCGGCGGTGAAGAGGACGATACGATCTTTGTCTCCCTTGCACGGTCGTTCTGATCCCCTCTCTCGACCTGCTAACGAGAAAGGCCCCGCCGCTTTCGCGACGGGGCCTTATTTGTTGGACTTAAAGAGTATTCAGCTCGCAGCGGAAAGTTCTACCGCAGCACGTAAACGTGGTGCCGCTGATGCTTCGGCCATGAATTCGGAAGCCAAACGGCTCATCAGGAATTCAAGATCCTCGCCTTCAAGGTCTTCATATTGGGTCAGAACCATCTGCAGCATCTTGCGGCCAAATTCCTCATCACCGTCAAAATCCATTTCCGGTTCCAGCTCATTGAAAACATTGACTGCAATTCGGCACGGCAGATAGAGCGCTTGGGGCAGGCCCGACCGCTCAAACAACGCCTTAAAGCCCAGCGTCCCCTTGTCGTGGATAAGAACCCAGGCCTTTTCATATTCAACACCGGTAAGCGCCGCCAGTGCTTCTTCGAAAAACCGCATTTCGCCGGTGCAAGCAGCGCGGACAATGACAGACGGGGTCAGTCGATCATTGATCTTTAGCTGGTGCACCAGCCTACGAATTTCCTTGCCCTGGCCCAGATTGCGAGCCAGATCAACCGTCGCGCGCTCGCGGCTTTCTTTCAGCAGCTCTTTTGCCTTGATTTGATCAACCTTACCGGTCTGGATCAAACGGTTGCACATTTCTTCAGACACCAGAACAACAAGGCGTTCGCAAATTGCGACCGAGATATCACTGCGCAGGGCCAGTGGACCATTGATCGATTCATCATGGCCAAATTCGTCAACAACACGCTGCATGAGCAATTCAGGAATATTGGCGCTCTGATTTCGAACCAGTTCAGCGACAACAACATTCTTGCCAGTGTCCACGAGCGCCTCGGAGACGAGTTCACCAACATTGTCTCGTCCTGCTATAGCGATTTGTTTTTCGGTCGACCCACCGCGAACCAGCGCGATAAGGTCTCCATCGGAAAATACTGATGAGGATTCCAGCAGCGGCAGCGCAACTTCCTCAATATCTTTTGCAAGCTCAAACGCGATATCACCCGGCAGGTCTGAGGAGAATTTCATACTTTCGGTCAGGGCCTTCCTGACGAGGACAGCGGCATCCTTTGCAAGGGTGCGCAGAATTTCATTGGCGATCATTCGTTCATTGTCGCTCAGGTCGACATCCTGGATTTGACCGGCCACTTGCGTTGCCAATTGGGCGCGATTATCCTCGCTGGGATCTGCAAGCAGGTCCTGAAGTTCGAGATAGGTAAGGTGTGCTCTCATGATGCGTCCATCCGTTGGCGTTTTATCGCGGTTCCCCGGAGCCACCATTCCATAACGCCTCAGGCGACAGGTGTGTTCACGGGTATGACGGATCATCGCGCAAATTCATTAACACTGAATTGAGGAAACCGCTAAAAGGCGCGAGGGTTGTGGCCTTGCCCGGTCCGACAAAGATTCACCATAGCCTTTCTAACCGATTGTTTTTATTTCCTTTTTATCCCTAAAGACGATCACCAGAACGACAAGAGACAAGGCACTCAGGAAAGAATATGCAGAGCCACCCACTGCAATCTGCTTAATGGAGACCCCCGCATCCAGCATGTAGCCATAGCTCGCCGGCGCCAATCCTGTCGCCACAACCATCACCGACGACAGCATGGACCGGATCGCGCCAAGCTGCCGGGTGCCGTAGAGGCCTGGCCAGAGAGCCCCGGACACAGGGATCCCCGCCCCGACCGCAAATCCCGACATCACATAGAATATCCAGACACCGGCAAAGGACTCCGACAAGCCGAGGACAAGAAGAGACAGGCCCAGAAAGAAGACACAAACCGGATAGGGTTTCAGATAGCCATGCCGATCAACCACCGGCCCCATAACAAGCGACCCTGCCATTTTGGCGATCGCAAAAGCCGTGAAGCACCCGGCAATAACCTCAAGACCCAGCCCACTTTCCGCCGCCAGTGAAGCCTGATGAAAAAACACACCGGTGAGCAAATAGGGTGAGCCGAGCAAGGCAGGCAGAATGAGATAAAAACGCCTGTCACGCAGCACATCCTTGCGCGACCAGTTTTCAGCAGGATCAACATCGCGTGATGATGTCAATGCGGGTGTGTCGGATGTCACCTCCCTGTCCAGACTAAGATCGCGCCGGTTGATCCGGAGGAGAAGGCGGGCGACGGGAAGAAAGACAATAGCAATGACCGCTGCAATCAAAAGCCAGGTCAGCCGCCATCCTGCGATGCCAAGCACGGTCACAACACAAATCGGGAAGATCGCCTCACCTGCGGAATACCCCATCGACGCCAGGCTCGCGGCCTTGGCGCGATTGTGATTGAAATATCGCGCCATTGTGGTGGATGAGACATGGCTCATAAGCGCCTGTCCCACATGGCGAATTCCGAAAATAGCGATGGCCAGCACGGCGATGTGGGGCGCAAGGCCAACGAGGGCTGCCGAGGCAGCGAACAGGAGAGCGAACACGCTGGTCGTGCGCTGCACAGTCCACCGGTCAATGATCTTGCCGCTCCAGAAGAACACGGCGGCGCTGATCAACGTGGCGATCGAGAAAATGAGTCCAAAGTCGCCAATCGAGATCCCGAAGTAACCCGAGATCGAATCGCGAAACAGACCAACAAAAAACGTCTGCCCGGGCCCCGACAAAGCCGTCAGCAAGAAGCCGAATCCCAGCAAAGGCCAGTCCTGCTTGATAAATTTCCAGTAACTCATAGATAAGATGCCCGGCTGATCGCGCCCCTCAGCCTCCTGCGCATTTCACACAGGTCGTAACGGCGGGGGCAATTTCAAGCCGTTTTAGTGCAATTTCCTCATCACACTCAACACAAAACCCGTATTCTTCAAACGTCAGGCGCTCGAAGGCCTGCTCGATCTGCACCAGTTCAACCTGTCGGCGGCGCTCTGTTGCTTGCGCCATCGCCTGATTTTGCATAGCGTCCATACGGGACAAACGACCAACGGCGTTCTGATCCAGCTCGACAGGTTTGCGTGCATCTTCGCCCATATCATGAACCGCAAGGAGTTCCTTGTGGCGCTCCTCGAGCCGGATCTGAAGCCGTTTTAAATCACTGTCATTCATAAGACAGAACCATAACAAAAAAGGGCCGGAAATGCTTGAAGGAATACGCGTCATCGAATTAGCCACCTACATCGCCGCACCATCAGCCGGCGGCATGATGGCGGACTGGGGCGCAGATGTTATCAAAATCGAACCTCTTGCAGGCGATCCAATCCGTAATTTCTTTGGCACGCTCGGGGTCGATTCAGATGCCAACGCGGTCTTTGACCTCGACAACCGTGGAAAACGATCCGTCACCATCGACACAAGCTCGGAAAAAGGCAATGCGCTGTTGAAGCGGCTCATCAAGGATGCGGATGTCTTTTTGACCAACATCAGACCCGGCGGGCTGGAGCGAGCCGGTCTCGACTATGAGACGCTGAAAGCCCTCAATCCGAAACTGATCTACGCCAGCGTTTCCGGCTATGGCCTCTCCGGTAAAGAACGCGACCGCCCCGGGTTCGACATGGCAGCCTTTTGGGCCCGGTCCGGCGTCGGGCGCCTGATGACACCCAAAGACGCCGAGCCTATGGCTCTGCGGACCGCACTCGGTGATCATGTAACCGGCACAGCAACTGCGGCCGGTATCATGGCGGCGCTGTTTGACCGATCAAGGACCGGCGAGGGTCGCCTCGTCGAGACCTCACTGCTGCGCACCGGTATCTACGCGCTCGGCAGTGATATGGCAATCCAGCTGGCCTTTGGCCGCGTCGCCTCGACCAAGGGGCGCCACGACGTCAATCAGCCACTCAACAACTTTTTCAAGACCTCCGACGACAACTGGCTCTGCGTGCTGCCACGCCAGTCCGAGGGTGACTGGCACGCCATTGCCCGGGCCACAGAACTGGAGCATCTGATCGACGATCCGCGTTTCACTGGCGGCAAGGCGCGTAAACAGAACTCGGTCGCCGTGGTCAATGCCCTCGACGAAGCCTTCGCCAAACACACCCTCGACGAATGGGCAGTGAAGCTGGACCATGAAGACCTCGTCTGGGCCCCGGTTCAAACACCGGCGCAAGTCGTGGAGGATCCACAGGCCATCGCCTCCGGCGCCTTTACACAGATGCCGACCCACGATGGTGGCACGGCGCGCACGATTGCAAGTCCGGTCCGGTTCCACGGCGTTGACGACGGTCCAAGTGGCCCCTCACCCCATATTGGTCAGCACAATACCGAGGTCCTGAAAGAGGCCGGGTTGTCGGAGGAAGAAATCGCAGAGCTCAAAGGCGCAAAGGCTGTTGGATAAATAAAAAATAACACAATACTGAGGATCAAATACATATGTTCATGAGATTTCTGGTTGTTGCTGCAATTTTCGCATTGGCCGCATGCTCGGATGAGAACTCCAGCAAGGGTGGCTCAGGCGAGAAAACAATTGTCATCAAATTCCCCCATGTGACAGCCCCGGCGACACCAAAGGGTCAGGGAGCTGACTTGCTCAAGAAGCTCGTCGATGAGCGCCTTGGCGGCCGGGTTCGGATCGATGTCTTTCCGGCGGGACAGCTGATGAGCGATGATGATTCCCTGGAGGCTCTGGCCTTCGGTGAAGTGCAGATGATTGCGATCTCGCTTTCGAAGTTTGATCGGCTCACCAAACAGTTTCAGGTCTTTGATCTGCCCTTCCTGTTCGATGATATCGAAGCGGTCGAGCGCTTCCAGAACGGACCGTCAGGACAAAAGCTTCTTACAACCCTCGAGGACAAGGGATTTACCGGGCTCGGGTTTTGGCACAACGGTATGAAACAGTTTGGCGGGCCGCATCCGTTCCACAAGCCATCTGACGCAGCGAGACTAAAGTTTCGTATTCAGGAATCCGATGTTCTTCAGGCGCAAATTATGGCGCTCGGGGCCAGCCCACAAAAGATGTCATTCGGCGAAGTCTATCAGGCACTTCAGACCGGGGCGATTGATGCGCAGGAAAACACCTGGTCCAATATCTACAGCCAAAAGTTCTTCGAAGTACAGGATGGTCTGACCGAGTCCAATCACGGATATCTGGGTTATTTTCTCGCCATCAACACGGGCTTCTGGAATGAGCTGCCCGCAGATATTCGCGTTGAGTTGAGCGGCATCATCAAGGAAGTTACAGATGCTGTTAATCTCAACGCCTCGAAAATCAATGATGAAGCGCGCCAAACTCTTGTTACGACGGAAGGTAAGGTCATCACGGTTTTAACACCGGAGGAAATCGCCGCCTGGAGACAGACCATGCGCCCGGTCTGGGACCAGTTTGAAGACGAAATCGGGGTTGAAATGATCGCCACCGCAGTTGCTGCCAATGTCGCCCATGCCGAGTAAAACTGCCCGCATCGTTGACCGGATCGAAGAAGGTGCCATGGCCGGGTTCCTCGCGTTCATGACCCTCATCACCTTCGTTCAGGTCGTACTGCGCTATGGCTTCAATACCGGGATGATCTGGTCGCTTGAGGCAACGGTCTATGCCTTCTCGTGGCTCGTCCTCATCGGCATGTGCTACGGCGTTCGCACCGGCGGCCATATTGCCGCCAACTTGCTGGTGACACGGTTTTCTGGCCGCAGACGCATGTGGATCGGTCTCGCGGCGACCGTTCTTTGCCTCGTCTACGCGGTGATGCTCTTGTTCGGCTCCGTGGCATTTCTGGAGCGACTGATCAAGCTGGGCAATAATGCGCGAGACCTGCCCGTCCCGCGCTGGTCCCTTACCATCATCCTCCCGATTGGCTTTAGCCTACTGACCTTTCGCATTGCCGAAACCGCCTTGCAAGTATTCAGAGGAGAAAGACTGGGGCCTGCATCAGATGAAGCCGCCCTTGAGCATGAAGTGGAAATGATCGACGCCCCGCACATCGATACCTCGGATGGGGGGCCATCCGCATCATGAGTATGCTGGTTCTCTTTGGCGTCCTTTTCATCGCGCTGCTGCTCGGCGTCCCGGTCTCAATGTCCCTGGGGCTGGCCAGCGCCGTGACCCTGGTTTTTTTCACCGATCAATCGCTTTTGTCACTGGCGCAGAAATTCTTCCACACCATGCATATCTACCCGCTTCTGGCCGTGCCGTTCTTCATCCTCGCCGGAGCTTTCATGACCTCGGGCGGAATGGCCCGGCGGATGATCGATTTTGCCAATGCTCTGGTGGGACACTTTCGCGGTGGCCTTGCCATGGCGTCCGTGTTGGGCTGCATGCTCTTTGCGGCGGTCTCCGGATCATCGCCGGCGACAGTAGCCGCCGTCGGATCGGTCACCACACGCGGCATGGTCAGGTCTGGTTACCCGCGAGCCTTTGGCGCCGGAGTGATCGCCAGCGCCGGAACGCTCGGCATCCTCATTCCGCCCTCCATTGTCATGGTGGTCTACGGCGCGGCCACCGAGACCTCCATCGGCAAGCTGTTCATGGCGGGCATTATCCCTGGCATCCTCCTGACCTGCGTAATGCTTCTGGCCATTCACGTCGCCGCGCGCAGACACGGCTATCCAGCCCAGGAGAAACGCGGTGTGCGCGATATCCTGAGAGGCGTACGCCATGCCGCCTGGGGACTTTCCCTCATCGTGCTAATCCTCGGCGGTATCTATGGCGGCATCTTTACACCGACCGAGGCCGCCGCCGTCTCAGCCGTCTATGCCTGCCTTGTGGCGGTTCTCGTTCACAAGGACATCGGCTGGCGCGATGTTCCCTCTGTGGTGCGCGATGCCGCCAAAACATCCACCATGTTGATGTTCATCATTGCCAATGCCTCGCTGTTTGCCTTTGTGCTGACGCTTCTCCATGTCCCGCAAACAGCTGCTGAAGCGATCAATGCGCTGGGGCTCAGTCCCTGGGCGTTCCTGCTGTTAGTCAATGTTCTTCTACTTGTCGCAGGCAATTTCATGGAGCCGTCGTCGATTATCCTTGTCCTCGCACCGGTCATTTTCCCGATTGCCATGGCGCTTGGCATCGACCCGGTTCATCTCGGTGTTGTTATGGTGATCAATATGGAAATCGGCATGATCACACCTCCCGTGGGGCTCAACCTCTTTGTCACGTCAAGCGTCACCGGTCTTTCCATCGAAGAGGTCGTCAAAGCCTCCCTGCCCTGGCTCCTGCTTCTCATCGGCATGCTGCTGGTCATAACCTACATCCCCGCCATCGCCCTCGCGTTGCCCAATTGGCTTTATGGTATCGCTGGATGAGGTTTCAGCGGCGGGGTCACAGGTCGCATCTCCAGTAGCTGCCTTGAAGGTCCACTCTAACAAAAGTAGATAGCGCTATATTTATTTTATACTCTTAACTATCAGTCCACCAATTTTTACCAAACTAACCCTATGAAAACCGGGAGCCATCCCTGGATTTCACACCCTTCCGGGAACATACCCGTTAACCAAACTCGAAAACCACTCGTTATGAAATCCCGACTATCCTGTCGAAATGATGACGACAAAACCAAAAATCGAAGACCGTATAGAGCCCCGGCGTCGGGCGCTCAAAGGTGGCCGCATTATTTGTCCCGGAAATATCATAACCTACAATTGCCGGATCCGGGATTTTAGTGAAGGTGGCGCTCGGCTCGAGATCGATCAATGGTACAGCTTCCCCAAGAATGTCATCGTTGAAATTGGCAGGCTGGAACTTATTGAGGCCCGCTACGAAAGCGAGATCCGGTGGACCAAAGGCAAACAAATTGGCGTGAAGTTTCTGCGCAAACTATCCGAGGACGATGATCTGAACTCCCGGTCATCCTCTGTCCACTAGATATTCCACGAATTCTGCATCTCTGCGCAGTTATCTTGAAAACTCTGGCTTGCTAGTCTTCCCCAAACGGCAAATCGAGGCTGGCCAGTATCATCAGGACCTGGGGGGTCAGCTTTGATGCCAGACTGCCCAGGGAGCTTGAAAAATGAGTAGGCATGGCTTGTCCGCTGTAGGCGGCAGACGGACGAACCGGGGTCTGGGCAATCTCGCGCGGTGGCTTTTTCACATCGGCTGATCCGCCGCCCTGCTCGTGCGCATGTGTCAGCCTGTCGTAGACATCGCTCAGGCTGCGCATCCTTCCTGATGCCTCAAAGAAGACAGAGCGATTGGCCGATGCCTCGCGGCCAAAACTCTCCGCAGCTCGGGCGTCCGGATTGGCTTCTGCAGCCGCAATAAACCGCGCCGCGCCTGACGCACCAAGAAAATGGGCCATATAGAGCTCACCCTTTGAAACGGCACGTCCAAGCTTCTGCTGCAGGGCATTGGCAGCGTCACGGGTCAACTCGCCCGCCATCAGACTGGCAACCTTCGGATCAAACCGCAGGGCAAGAATTTCCTCTTTTACCGCCGGGTCGGCAACATTGAACCGGCCCGTATCGGACCGCTCGATCTGGCCAGAAAGGTCTCCCAGGCCGTGTTCGCCCCCGTGTTGCTTAACCACCGAGAGCCACGTCTGATCGATAAACTGAAACATTCCAGATGCACTGGAAGTCTTTGATTTTGCTTGAGTTTCGAGACCACTTTCGCGCTGCGCTGTGGCCAGCAAATAGTCGAAATCAACACCGGTTTTTGCCGCTGCCGAGGCAATAAGCGAGTGAATTTGCGTTGTTGTGGTAAGCGATATTGCTTGGCTCATGGTGTAAGGCTTTCTGCTTGTGTGCCTTACCCTCGCAAAACCGATGCCAAAATCGATGCCAGCATTGATTTATGTATGAATCAGCCGTTAAAGCCGCCACCCAGATGCGCCAGACGCAGATAAAGATAGCCGAAATAACCCGCCATCAGGATCAAACCTTCAAAGCGGCTGAGGCGGCATTTCGTGAGCAGGAAGAAAGACATGATGAGGGTCGCGACCATCATCACCGGCAGATCAAAACTCGCCATCGTGTTGCCGATTTCAATCGGTCTGAGAATTGATGTAATACCCAGCACGGCCAGAATATTGAAGATGTTCGACCCGACAATCGCGCCGACGGCAAGTTCAGTATGACGGCGCATTGATGCGATCAATATAAGCGCCAGCTCCGGCAACGAGGTCCCGAAGGCGACCAGCGTCAGACCAATCACCTCCTCGTCAACATTCAAGGCGTGGGCTGTCTCCACGGCGCCTTCAATGAGGAAATCTGCGCCAAACTTGATCGCAACGAAACCGGTAAGGATGACAATAACATCAAGAATAATGGATGGAATGTGCATCCGCGCTTTTTCTGCCGCTTCAAGGGCACGGTCGCCGGACATTGTGGGACGAACGCGTTCCGAAAAATAGGCAAGGGTCAGATACACCACAAGAACGCCGATCATGAACACGCCCATGGAGCGCTCGATGCTGCCACCCATTTTGCCAAGCATGGTCAACATCGCACTTGCGATCAGAACCATAAGACCATCACGCAGAACAACATTCTTTTCCGCAGCGATCGGCGAAAGAACAGCGCCCAACCCCAGGATCAGGAGAACATTGGTGATATTGCTGCCGACAATATTGCCAACCGCGATACCGGTTTGACCACCGAAGACGGCGTCAACCGAAACTGCCAGCTCGGGGGCCGAGGTTCCCATCCCGACGACAACAAGACCAAGAAAGAGCGTGGATAGTCCGAGGCGCCCGGCCAGAGTTACGGCGCCGCGCACAATAGCGCTGCCGCCGAAAATCAGCAGAACAATACCAAGGCCTATATTAAACAGATCCACGAAACACCCACTCCAACAAAGGCTCACTCAAGCCGCATATCCCGGCCCAATCGGGAAAACTCTAGCACCAAGGAGTTTACATTTATTTTCCACGGTGTTTCCCTAATGTCGCGCTCATAGTCTTCCTGAATTATGCCCTCAATGTGGCGCAGCAGCAGGGCTTCAGGTCGCAGTCGGGTGGGGACAAGGGTTTATACAGATCTTCAGAGCCAGATCAACTCTCCTGATTATGATAACTTTACACCATCAAGATCTCAGACCTTGCCGCTGAGATCACTCATCATGGTGAAGCCAAATCCGGCACTGGTCAGCGCGTCCTTGACTTCCTTAATATGACTGCGATCGCGCGTTTCCACCATAACCTCGAGCGTTGTATTCTTGGCCGATATATCAAGTTGCAGCCTTTGATGGGCGACCTCGATGATACTACCCCCTGCATCACCGATAACTCGCGTCACCACAGCCAGCTGCCCCGGGATATCCGGCACTTCAATCTGAAGACGGAAAATACGGCCATCACGCATCAATTCACGCATTATGACCGAGGTGAGAAGCCGTGGGTCGATATTGCCGCCGCTCAGAACCAGACCGACGTTCTGACCACGAAACTTTTCGGGCAAAGCAAGCAGTGCGGCCAGACCAGCCGCCCCCGCACCTTCAACCAGAGATTTTTCGACAATCAGCATGAGATATATGGCTTGCTCCATCCGCGCCTCACTGACAGTCACGACTTCCTCAACAAGCTCCTTCACAATGTCCAGAGTTCGCACCCCGACATTCTTGACGGCAATCCCTTCGGCGATGGTCGATCCGGTGCACTCGGCTACCTTGCCGCACAACGCTGCGGTCATGGAGGGATAAAGCCCCGGTTCAACGCCGATAATTCTTATGTCCGGCTTGATGGCCCTGGCCGCCGTCGCCATTCCGGCAATCAGGCCGCCGCCGCCAACCGGGACAACCAGGACATCAAGATCCGGATAGTCCTCCAACATTTCAATGGCGACCGTCCCCTGGCCTGCGATGACCTCGTCATCGTTATAGGGGTAGACAAAAATAAACCCTTTTTCCCCAGCCAACCGCTCTGCAGTTGCTTGTGCCTCGACCAGTGTCTCGCCTTCAAGCACCACGTCAGCACCAAGGCGTTTGGTCGCTTCCACTTTCACAAAGGGTGTATTTGTCGGCATAACAATGGTCGAGCGGATACCCATATTACCGGCGTGATAAGCAACCGCCTGTGCATGGTTCCCCGCAGACATGGCAATCACCCCGCATGCCTTTTCCGCATCGGTCAGGCTCGCAAGCTTGTTCAGTGCCCCCCGTTCCTTGAAAGCCGCTGTAAATTGCAGGTTCTCAAATTTCAGATAAACCTCCGCACCGGCAATTGATGACAGGGTCTGTGAATAGAGACAAGGGGTTCGCACGACCTTACCCTTGATAACCGCTGCAGCAGCCTTCACGTCTTCATATGTCACAGCCATCGGCCAAACCCTTGTATTTCTGTGGCAGCCAATTCCATTTTTGAAATCGCGCCTAATGGTCCTATACTGCGTCCCGGCAAAATAGCGTGTCGAGCCTGAGCAGAATAGTGCGCGGATATACCAATTTCCGCGGAAAATCCACTCCAATGAGATGGACGTCAGAAGGAACGCAACAATGAACCCGAGATACCGCCGTAAAGGAAAAAATCCTGTCGAAAAGCTCATGCGGCCCGGGCTCCTTTTGCTGGCACTTCTGATCGGATTCGCGTTCATTTTTCTTCTCACGCCATCATCGACCGTTTCGACCGCCATGGCCGATCAGGCTGAAGAGGAATACGCCTCAGCCGAAGAACCTCAAGATCCCGAGGGTTATGACGATGAAGAGGACCACGACGCGAATTCCGACGACGATGGTGACGGGACTGCCGATGACGAAATCGACGATACAGCTGACCTAAACGAAGATTCATATGAAGATCGCGAAGGCGGCGAAGATTACGATGACGACAGTGCCCCCCGCCCCGGCGACAATGAGGCAGAGGGCGAGGATCCCACAGAGACCATCCCCGGAGTCCTCGTTGAAGATGAAGTGGACGAAGATGACGGGGAAGAGCCTGCCAACGAAGGGCGTCACCGCGAATGTATCTATGTGCCCGGCATCAATAGTTTTCATGTTATCGACGACAAGCATCTGACCGTCTCGACCAGCCCGCGCCGCATTTATCTCGTAACATTATGGAACCGTTGTTTCGACCTCAAATGGTCCCATCAGATTGCAATCAAGTCCTATAGCTCCTGGACCTGCTCTCATTCCCGCGATACTATTATTACTGAGGACAGCCGGTGCTTTATAGATGAAATAGAACGCGTGGAATCCAATGAGGCGGCCGAGAACATCGTCGCCGAGAGATCCCGTGAGGATGATACGGAGTAAGGTCATCAAGTCCGGACATAAGTGATCCTCATGCGGAGGAGGCTCAAGGACGATCGTTCCTGCTGCCTTATGGCACCTGTGACATTTTTATCAGAGTGAGGATGAAATCACTCATGCAGGGCATTTCCACTTTGCAGGTGTTCGTGAATCACGTATACAGCCACTCATATCGGTCGCAGAGGTGAGAAAAATATCTGCGATCATAAATCACTGAGGACAAACGGATGACACAGGGAAACATAAAAATGCCGATCATCGGCCGCTTTATCTCTCTCGGGTTCCGTTAACTTTCGACTTGCCCGGGGATACTGGCCCGGGCGCTCAGCAGTCGACTTCATGCGGTAAAAACCGCAGAATTCCTCAAATTTTCAACTGCTTATTCTATTAGCGTTCGAGGGCCACCGAGCTCTTTTGCCACTTTGCGCCATGACATCCTTTTTGGGTCTCCAGGCATGCAGCGGTATGACGCGATACTTTTATCAGGAGGGAGGCCCTCACAGAGCCTCTTTGAGACTATGAACAAGATTACTTTTTGGACAGTTTTGAAATTTATCTGGCATTACTGGCGCAATTTTCCCCGCGCCATCACTGCAATTTCTGTCGGCATCGTCATTATGATCGTGTGCGACGTGCTGTTGCCGATCTTTGCCGGCCGCATCATTGATGCGGTTGCATCAGGGGCGGCGGCTGGCGAAAATACCCCAATTTTCGTCGAGGCCGCGAAAATGGCCTTTTTCGGATTTGTTGCCCTCGAGGCGAGCTTCTATACCCTGCGCTTTCTCAATGACCGCGTGTGGATCTGGCTTGCGTCCGAAACGATGCATCGGATGGTCGCGGATGCCTTCTTCCGTGTTCAACGCTTCTCGACAGACTGGCATGCCAACAGCTTTGGCGGTGCGACGGTGCGAAAGATCACCCGTGGCAAATGGGCTTATGACGATATGGCAGACAGCCTGTTTTACGGGCTCATTCCGGCGACACTCGTGGTCATCGGCCTGTCCATCATGCTGGCAACCCAATGGATCATCATGGGGGTCATCATGTTCAGCAGTATCGTTTTGCTCTTCGCTATGAACTGGTTTCTCATGACGCGCTATGTGGCTCCGGCCAACAAGACCTTCAACAAGCGCGATACGAAGCTGGGCGCGGTTCTGGCCGACTCCATTACCTGCAATGCCGTGGTCAAATCTTTCGGGTCTGAGGCCCGCGAGGATGATCGGCTTGGACAGATGACACAATCATGGAGAGATGGCGCCCGTGCAAGCTGGAACCGTCAGATCAATTCCGGCGGCCTGCAATTCGTCTTCATGATCGGCCTCGTGACGCTGATGATCGGCACGGCGCTCCTGTTCTGGAGCCAGGGCAAGGCCACGCCGGGCCAGGTCGTCACAGTTCTGACAAGCTACTTCGTCGTCAACGGTTACATGCGCCACATCGGCATGCATATGCGTAACATCCAGACGTCCGTGAATGAGATGGAAGATATCATCAATTTCATGACACTGCCTCTGGGTGTGGTTGATGCTGACGATGCCAGAGCCTTCCACGCCGGGTCAGGCAAGATCGAGTTTCACGATGTCACGTTCACCTATGAAAATCAAAACGAGGCGCTCTATCGTGATTTCTCGCTGTCAATAAATCCGGGTGAAAAAGTCGCTCTGGTCGGACAATCGGGCAGCGGCAAGAGCAGTTTTGTGAAACTTGTTCAGCGGCTTTATGACGTGGATGACGGCGAGATCCTGATCGACGGACAGAATATTGCTCATGTCCTGCAATCGGATCTTCGGGAAGCCATTGCGCTGGTGCCGCAGGAGCCAATCCTGTTTCATCGGACTTTGATGGAAAACATCTCCTATGGCCGACCCGACGCTTCTGCCGAAGAGGTTGTCAACGCGGCCAAACGGGCTCACGCCCACGAGTTTATCCACCAGCTCAGGGATGGCTATGAAACGCTGGTGGGCGAGCGCGGCGTGAAGCTGTCGGGTGGTGAACGCCAGCGGGTCGCGCTGGCACGCGCCTTCCTTGCCGATTGTCCGATCCTGATTTTGGACGAGGCCACCTCAAGCCTCGACAGCCACACTGAAGCCTTCATTCAGGCCTCGATGCAGGATCTCATGGAAGGGCGCACGACAATCATCATCGCCCACCGGCTTTCGACGATCCGGCAGGTCGACCGAATTCTGGTCTTTGACAAGGGCCGGATCATCGAGCAAGGCACCCACGAGGAACTGATGGCCCGAGACAGCCACTACCGCTCTCTCGTGGCGGTTCAGTTGCTCGATGTGGCAGAGACCGAAAAGGTTCGCGAAATCGCGAGCTAAAGGCGGCTTGTCCCTCTCCCCCCGGGAGAGGGTGGGCTGCGAAGCAGCTCGGGTGAGGGACTGTGCTCTCAACACATTCTGTGTTACGAGAGACCGCCCCTCATCCGGCCCCCAAAGAAGCGTTTGGGAGCCACCTTCTCCCGGAGGGAGAAGGACTGAAAACCGGACAAATGCAGCCACCCTCACCCTTCATCCTTAAATGGCTCCCCGAAGTGAAACCCGACGGCAGCGTCCTTGACTTGGCCTGCGGCAAGGGACGTCACACACGGGTCTGTCTGGAACGTGGATTTGAGGTAACCGCCGTCGATATCGACACGCGCAGTCTCGGCGACCTGGCAGGAACGGCCAAACTCACCCTTGTCTCCGCAGATCTTGAAAACGCACCATGGCCTCTCGGCGAGGCCATCTTCGACGCCGTCATTGTCAGCAATTATCTCTGGCGCCCGCTGTTTCAGAACATCCGCGATGCTGTCGCGCCGGGCGGGCTCCTGCTCTACGAGACCTTCGCAGCAGGCAATGAGCGCTACGGCAAGCCATCCAGGCCCGATTTTCTGTTGCAGGAGGGTGAGTTAGAGCAAGCCTTTGCGAAGGGGTTTGAGATCCTCATCTCTGAGCAGGTAGTCGAGCAGGTCCCCGCTCCCGCAGTGCGCCAAAGACTGGCCGCAAGGAAATCGGTGTCCTGAGGCCCGCCCTTCGCGAGTTTTGCAACTCGCTCATTGACGGTGTATGCTACCCGCAATTCCAATTTCCGGCGGGGGCCGACAGTATTTCGGGGAACTTATGCAGCGCTTTCTTATCAATCTTCTTCTCTTGCTGATCATCCTCGGCGTGCTGTTCTTTTTCAGCCCGCTTTCAAAATTATTGACCTCCGAGCCACCCGCTACAGAGATCGAAATCGTGATTGAGCCTGCCATTGTCCCGGCGGACGAGGCGGACACTGGCGAGATCGCACCAGACGCAGCGGCCTCGGAACCAGATCAGGCGGCTGAAGTCATCGCAGACGATGCGCCTGAAGCAACTGATCCTCCCTCTGACCCCTGATCAGCCCTGCGCGTCCCGGTGAGGTTTTGTGACATCGTCATAGTATTGCCGGCCAAAGGCATTTTGTTTGTCCCAGGCATCCAGTGAGGCATCGGCCATATCGTGGAGCCAGAACGTGTCGGGGATTGCGATATCGTCTGCCTCAACCTGGCCTGGCGTCACATCGGCGATGACAACAGCCTCGCCCGCATCCTGCGCCGCAGAGGCCAGCACATTACCATGACCATCAACGATTTGCGCACGCCCGAGCCAGCGGGATTTATAGGGCATATCTTCAGCGCCGGGCGTCAGACCTTCAAAGTCACCGGTATGAGCGGCATGAACGAAGGGCACGCGGAGCATACGGGCGAAGGTCGGCGGGGTTTTTTCATAAAGTGCAACGTTCATATCCCGGGCGGCTTCCAGTTCTGCTGATGCCGAGCCATAAGGCACATCCCACCAGCACGACCCGCCGACGGCAAGACCGACCCTGCCGTTGAGGCGTCTGACTGACTGTGTCCGGATGAGTTCCCAACACATGGCGACGCCGATGGGTCCGGCGGAGGTTTCACAGATCCCGTCATCATTGCCAGGCTCGTAGTAACAGTTCTCCCACATGGTCGGGAGATCCTTATCATGAAAGAACGTGGACCCGTCGGGAAACGCTAGAACGAAGGTATTGAAAACGCCTTCTTCGCGCGCGGCAATGAAAGATCCACCAATGACGACCTTGTTTTCTGTCGCCAGCCGACACAGCAGCTGTGACGGCGCACCGTCAAGTGAACGCACGGCATCCAGCAGCGAGGGATGGAAGGCAACGCTTGAGGTAAAGAACTCCGGCAGAATGACCAGTTCGGCACCCTCGCCAATGGCCTCCAGCGCCA
>JAUWTJ010000115.1 GCA_030614785.1 Alphaproteobacteria bacterium
ATCCCGGCGGGTGCAGCTCATGTCCCCCAACCCGTCAATTTGATACGGTTTTCGCAGGATTTGCAAGTTTGCCGGGTTTGCGTCTGGATCAGCAGAAAAACAAAAGGGAAACACCACTATGTCAGATACAATCAACAAACAGGTCGTTCTCGCAGCTCGCCCTCATGGTGCGCCAAAGGACACAGATTTTGAAGTGAAAGAGGGTCCGATTGGCGATCCGGGTGACGGCGAAGTTCTGGTCAGGACAATCTACTTCTCGCTCGACCCTTACATGCGTGGCCGCATGAATGATGGTCCGTCCTATGCGGCGCCGGTTCCCATCGGCGGGGTCATGGAAGCGGGCAGCGTTGGAGAGGTCGTTGCTTCGAACGCTGACGGTTACAAGGTCGGTGACTATGTAACCGGGCGCGGTGGCTGGCAGCAATATGCGGTTATGAAGGCCGCCGAGATCCGTAAAGTCGATCCGGGCCTCGCGCCGATTTCAACGTCGCTCGGCGTTCTGGGCATGCCTGGCCACACGGCCTATTCGGGGCTGCTGACCATCGGTGATCCCAAGCCGGGTGAGACGGTTGTTGTCTCTGCCGCGTCGGGCGCGGTTGGCGGTATAGTCGGCCAGATCGCAAAGATCAAGGGTGCGCGCGCTGTCGGTGTCGCCGGGGTGCAGGAAAAATGTGACTATGTGACAGGCGAGCTCGGGTTCGATGCCTGCGTCACCCATCACAGCGACACTCTGGCGGCGGATCTGAAGGCGGCCTGCCCCAAGGGTATTGATGTCTATTTTGAGAATGTTGGCGGCAAGGTCTTTGAGGCTGTTCTGCAGAACGTTAATCCGTTCTGCCGCATTCCCGTTTGCGGAGCGATCTCCATGTATAATGCGACCTCTCTTCCGGATGGTCCGAACAAGCTGCCCATGCTTACAGGACTTTCCATTGGCATGCGGCTGCGGATGCAGGGCTTTATTGTTACCGATTATCAGGACCAGTTCGATGACTTCCAGCGCGATGTTTCGGGATGGATTTGCGATGGCAGCCTGAAATACAAGGAAGATATTGTCGAGGGCATCGAGAATTCCGTGGGTGCGTTCCAGGGGCTTCTTGAAGGCAAGAATTTCGGCAAGCTCGTCATGCATGTCGGTGACGATAACTCGAAGTAAATAAACACTGTCATCCCGGATGCTGTGCAACATGTAATGTTGCTCTGCTGGTCCGGGATCCAGTCTTGCGAACAGGCCCCGGACCAGCAAAGCGGTGCTGCGCACCGCATTGCATCCGGGGTGACAAGAATTTGGGCCCTATAGCTTCAAACTCATCAGGGAGACTTCCTCGGCCTCTTCGGGCGTCAGTTCCCAGTTGGCGCCGGCGGCGTTCTGCTCAATCTGCTGCGCCGTTGTTGCGCCGGCGATGACCGAGCCGACGGACTTTTGTGAGCCGAGCCAGCCAAGCGCCAGGTCGAGCACGGTCTTGTTGCGGGCGCGGGCGAAGTCATCGAGTTTTTCCACAATGTCGAAATTCTGGTCAGTGCCGAACATGTCGCCAAGCTGGGCCCGCAGGGCAAAGCGTGTGTTTTCCGGTGCGTCCTCGTCTTTTTTGTATTTGCCGGTGAGAAGGCCGCAAGCCAGCGGGAAATAGGGCAGGACGGAGACGCCGTAGGCCTCGGCGGCAGGCACAAGTTCGCGCTCGACATTACGCTCAACGAGGGAGTAGTGGTTTTGGGCCGAGATGAAGCTGGTTAGTCCCATCTCGCGCGCCATGCGGTTGGCTTCGACCAGCTGCCAGCCGGAGAAGTTTGAGCAGCCGATGTAGCGCACCATGCCAGCATGGACGAGATCATCGAGTGCCGAGAGGGTTTCCTCGATGGGCGTTGTAACATCGGGGAAATGGATCTGGTAGAGGTCTATGTAGTCGGTATCGAGACGATCCAGACTCGCCTCGACGGCCTGCATGATATAGCGGCGCGAGGCCCCTTTCATGAACTCACCATCGCCCATGGGGCCGCAGAACTTGGTAGCGACAATGACCTCCTCGCGCTTTCCTGCAAGGGCTTTGCCGAGCAAGGTTTCTGAGGCGCCGCGCGAATAAATGTCGGCGGTGTCAAAGAAGGTGATGCCTTCGTCGAGCGCCTTGTGGACCACGGCCCTTGTCTGATCCTCATCGCATTTGGCGCCGAAGTTATTGCAGCCAAGCCCGGCGATGGAGACGCGCAGGCCCGAAGTGCCCAGGTTTTTATACTTCATGATCTATTCCTTATTCAGTTGGATTGGGCTCGGTCAAAATTGTAATTTGGTTCTTGCCTGTTCATAACATTCCAGGTCGGCGTCATAAAGGCGTTCGATGAGGCGGCGCTCGGCCCGCGATACGGGTGCTCTTTCCTGTGGCCTGGCTGACTTGCGGGCATGAACAAGTTCAAAGTTCAACAGCCCGGTCTTTTGCGACAGGCCGTCAATGAACTGCGGCAGGTTTTCGAGCAGGCCGTAGTGGAAAAAACCCTTCTCCAGACAGTTAAAGGCGGCCTCAAAGTCGCTTTCCCCGATGATGAAGCGCGAGGCGGAGTTGGCGTAGCTTTTCTCGTGTTCGGCCAGAAAGGAAAGGTAACTTTCAAAGTCCTGTGCGGCGGCGATCTTGAGGCGTTTGCTCTGATAGTAATTGCGCCCGGTTTTTTTCACCATGCGCTGTTTGGCATAAAAGTAGTCTGACTGAGCGACGGTAATCGCTCCATATTTTTTGGTGCGCTTTTTGAGCGTCTTTATGCCGATCCGAAAGTTCTGCAGTGCCGAAAGATCTGCATCGGGATTAATTCTTGGTCCCATGGCGAGCGTTCGTTCCACCAGGAACGGCTTTCGCACCATCAGCGACACGGACGTGCTGCCGGACTTTGGAATACGAACCAGGATGAGGATGGACTTGTCCAGTGGGGTCATGAGGTTTGTTTCACTATGGCCGTCCTGCATGAGGGACATCGACCTGTGTGATCTCGATCTTGCCGGTTCTACGGCCCTCCATTTTTGCCGGGTCCGACTCTTCGGATGTCAGCACGAACAGCGTCTTTCCGTCCTCGCCGCCGAGCATGCAGGCAAAGGCATTGGTGGAGACTTTGAGGCGGTCAGTCACTTCGCCGCCTTCCTTGACACGAATGACGTCCTGCGTGGTTGGCGAGGCGACCCAGACGGCACCTTCGGCATCAAGGCAAATCCCGTCGGGGACAGAAGGGGCGACATTGGCCCATTCGCGGCGATTTGAAAGCATGCCATCCTCGGCGATATCAAAGGCCGTGAGGCAGGCGCCGAAGGTCTCGCCGACGATGAGCGTCTTGCCATCCGGCGTGATGACCATGCCATTGGCGAACATGAGCCCGGGCGCCGCGATGGAAACGGTGCCGTCCGTATCGACCATGATCAGGTTGGCCGGGGAGGGCTCCTCGCCGCCGTGCAGATCAAATCCGAAATTGCCCACGTAGGAGCGGCCTTTGGCGTCGGTCACCATGTCATTGCAATGGAAGGTGGCGAGGCCGTTGAGGTCTGCCACTTCTACGGCCTTGCCGTCTTTCACCTGCATCAGTTTGCGCTTGTGCATCGAGACATATAGAAGGGTGCCGTCGAGGGTAAAGCCAAGCCCGGATGTGTCGTCATCGGCTGCATGGACCAGTTCCTGGTTGCCTTCCATGTCGACAGTGAAGATTTTCCTGTCGTGCATGTCGGAGAACCAGAGTTTGCCGCCCTGCCAGCGCGGGCCCTCGGTAAAAATCGCCCCGTCCAGCAATGTGGTGAAATCGCTCACGTTCGTTTCCCTGCGTTTTATACCCTGACCTCATCCAGAGGTGCGAGCATCGCGAGCCTCGAAGGATGACTGGCGCACCCGGGCCCCTCCGTCCTTCGAGACGGCGCTGATGCGCCTCCTCAGGATGAGGGGAGAACGGGCCGCCCATGTCAGGATGGTCATTTTTGCAAAGCCTAGGACAATTGGTTCCGGAGATCAAACAGGAGGTTTTCAAGCGGCCCTGCCCGTGACACACTCCCTGAAACATACAAGGAGGCACTCCCATGGCAGATCTTCTCGGACTTTCGGCACGCTACATCGACGAAGGCATTTACGAGGGGCCGGGGTCGGTCAACCGGGTTACGACCGAGCTGTCGGAAATTTCCGAGGATATCTCGGTGGTCGAGGCTTTTTCCCATGTGGTGACGTTCAAAACAGGCGACGGGCTGGTGCTGTTTGATACCTCGCTTGAGGCTTTTGCGGGCGGGATCCAGAAGAACCTGCGGGCCTGGTCCGATGAGCCGGTCAATACCATCGCCTTCACCCATGGCCATATCGATCACATCTCGGGCGCCGGGACGTTCGTGAAAGAGGCCGAGGAGAACGGTAATCCGAGACCACGGTTCGTCGGCCACGAGAATGTTCGCCCGCGCTTTGAGCGTTATGAGATGACCAATGGCTACAACGCCGTCATCAACGGACGTCAGTTTGGCGGCGGCTCGGGCGGCAAAAACCTGATGGGCGGCACACGCGGCGGCAAGGACCTGGTGATCGACCGGTTTGGCCCCTCCGAATGGGTCTATCCGGACACGACATTCCGCGACCACCTGGCCGTCAAGGTCGGCGATACGGTGTTTGACATGAACCACTCCAAGGGCGAGACCGACGATCACCTCTGGGCCTGGGTGCCGCAGCACAAGGCGATTTGTGCCGGCGACTTCCTGATCTGGTGTTTCCCCAATGCGGGTAATCCGCAAAAGGTGCAGCGCTATCCGCTTGAATGGGCGCACGCGCTCAGGCAAATGGAAATGAAAGGCGCGGAGCTCTTGCTTCCGGCGCACGGGCTGCCGATCGGCGGCAAGGAGCGTGTGCGGACGGTTCTCTCCGATATGGCAACGGCGCTGGAGACCGTTGTTGAGCAAACCCTCAAGCTCATGAACGAAGGCGCGCGGCTCAATGATATTGTTCATTCGGTAAAAGTCCCGCAGCATCTTCTCGATAAGCCCTATCTCAGGCCGACCTATGACGAGCCGGAGTTTGTCGTCAACAATATCTGGCGGCTCTATGGCGGCTGGTATGATGGCAACCCGGCCAACTTGAAGCCCGCAACCGAGGCTGCGGTTGCGCTGGAGATGGCAAGCCTTGCCGGCGGCGTCGAAAAGCTCATCGACCGGGCGCGGGGTCTGGCCGAAGCCGGCGACATGCGCCTTGCCTGCCACCTCGTCGAAATGGCAACGCTGGCCGCGCCGGACCACAAGGAAGCCCACGGCGCACGCGCCGAGATCTATGGGCGTCGGCGCGAGCAGGAACTGTCGCTGATGTCAAAGGGGATTTATGGCTACGCGGAGCGCGAGAGCCGGAAGATTTCGGATGTGAATGAATGAGTAGGGGCTTGCCTGATGAACCTCTTACTGTTTCATCTGAAGAACTGTGCAAATGAAAAATCATCAAGCTAGAGATGATTCAACTGTCCCGAAAACGAGATATTTCTGTGTCTTTGCCCGGCGAAAACAGGACCTCAAACACCAGATTACGGCTTTAAAGTGGTTTTGGCTCTCGATTGTCGAATTGTTGTTTGGTGCTGAGCTGATTGAGAGCATCGTAACCACAGCGTCAGTGCCGTCGGAGGAATTAAATCGATGAAAAGACCCCTCTATTTGTGATGTTGTCAGATCGCTAAGCTATGGTCCTGGCAAATCTCTAAATGAGCATATTCCCGCAGGCATTTTGACCAAATTATTTAGGAAACCCTTGGTTGAAGTCTTGTATTTCAAATTCTGTCGGAGCTACTTTATTCTGGAGTTGGTCGGAGGCGAAGTGAATGCTTCGACATCTAATCGGATAGACGTAACTAGGGAGACATTTCGGGCTCCGAAGAAGTACTTCTATCAATTGATCGCCTTTCGGCGCGTCTATGATGTGATTTGGCTCCTGCTCAATGTGGGATTGGATGTTGTAGTTTTTTATATCTCAGAATCCATTGTGTGGGCTGTGATGACAGCACTTTTTATCGAAGGTGTCCGGCGTGCGTTGAAAATATAGTTTGAAGACCAGGGGTAATGCGAGAGTGGTCCCTCTCCCTTTGGGAGAGGGTGGCGCGGAGCGTCGGGTGAGGGGCGGTGGTTCGGCTGGCTGAGTTCGTTGAGGGGTCGGTCCCTCACCCTCCCAATGCTTCGCATCGGGTCCCTCCCTCTCCCGGGGGGAGAGGGACTTAAGAGAGCCTGAATCCCTGTTGCGCTCCCCCTCGCACCCGAGTACCATTCCGGGGTACCCCATGAGCCGGGGATAGAGGTGTTTTCCGGCTCTTTCTGGCATAAAAACAAGAAATTCGGGAGGTGGCGATGGTTTCCATTGCACTCAAAGTTAATGGCAATGCGGTCACCGCGGACGTGGAAGACCGGATGTTGCTGGTGGAATTCCTGCGCAATGAACTCAATCTGACGGGCACCCATGTGGGCTGTGACACCAGCCAGTGCGGGGCCTGCGTGGTTCATGTGGACGGTGAGGCGATGAAATCGTGCTCCATG
>JAUWTJ010000078.1 GCA_030614785.1 Alphaproteobacteria bacterium
ATACTAGAGGTTCTGGAATTTCAGTAATTTGAGGACATTTGAATAGTCGTTGGTCCACAAATTGGTCGCACGGCTTCGATCTCTTGATTCAAACCACGGATCATCCCCGAGGGTTGCGATAGTCTTGTCATCAGAAGACAGAATAATCCATTGCGCCCCTGTCGTCCCCTCCTCGGGATTGCGGGGCGAATTGATATAGGCACTCTTCAAACCATATCGATCGGCGAGCCCCCAGATGACAGACCGCAGATCAAAGTAATTGTTGGAGATGTGGATCGAAATCACGCCTCCGTCACGCAGATGACCCAGATAGATAGCAAAGGCCTCTTCGGTCAACAGATGAACCGGTATCGCATCGCCGCTGAAAGCATCAAGAACCAGGATGTCGTAGTTTTGCGGAGCTTCCTTTTCCATAGTGATCAGGGCATCGCCCTCGACGACCGACACCGCGGCGGGCGTTCTTGAAAGATAATCGAAGGACGTGCGGGCAATCTTCGTTATGGCCGGATTGATCTCATAAAACCGGATCGTATCCCCGGCCCTGCCATAGGCTGAAAGAGTACCGGCGCCAAGTCCGACAACGCCAATCTTGCGCGCCCGCAGACCCGTAGCCCCGTCCCGGTTCAGCACCATAATCCTGCCGACACCGGTCGTTCGCCCATAGTACGACGTCGGAATATCGCGCCTCGCATCTTCAAGATATTGCATGCCGTGAACAATGCGGCCGTGAATAAGCTGCCTGACGCTATGTCCCTGATCATCGATATAGTCTGACTGTTTCAAAACGCCGTAGAAATTACGCGACGTTGTTACGTTCCCCTCACCCCTGCTGATGACGGTTGCCATATGGAGCCCCACAAAGGCCAGCGCACCGACCGCCGCCAGCGTCGCCTTGAAGGCCGGCCCGCTTTTGTTGACGAAGGAGGCCGGGTCATGGCGATTGGCAAAAAGCGTCAGGGTAATAATCGCAAGGAAACTGATCTGAACCTCAAGGTAGGTTTCAAAGATCAACGGCGCGACCATCCCGACAAAAATCCCGCCGAGCGCGCCGCCGCCGGCAAGGCTGAGATAGAAACTCGTGAGTTTATCCGGCCCCGGCCGTATCGACGCCAGTTCGCCGTGACACATCATGCAGGCAACAAACAACAGGGCATTATAGGCAAGGATGCTCAGGATCGGCGCGTTCTGCTCGAACAAACCCTCCAGCGCGACCACGCCCAGGATGATCGCAATCATCGCGACGGCATAAGGCCTTGGCCGATACCAGCGATCACTTTCAAAACATAAAATGAAGCTCAGCAGATAGAGGCTGAGCGGAACCACCCAAAGCAGCGGAATGGCCGCAACGTCCTGGGTAATATGATTGGTGACCGACAACAGCACCAGCGTGGCGCAAGCCGGAAGCCCGATCCACAGGATGCGGGACATCACAGAAACGTCAGAGCGCTCCGGGGCGCTTTTTGAGATCTCAACGACTCCACTGTCTTGCCTGAAGAAAAACAGGGTGCCGGCAATGATGGCTATCAGAACTGCAAAGCTGGCAAAGCCCCACGACCACAGATCAACCTGGTCGCTGACAGGAAGCAGCGGCTCAAAGACAATCGGATAACTCAGGAGCGCCACAAAAGAACCCAGATTAGAGACCGCATAGAGCGGATAGGGCGACTTGCCCTCATGGGCGCGTGAGAACCAGACCTGAAGCAACGGACCGGTCGAACTCAACAGGAAATAGGGGATCCCCACTGTCGTACAAAGCAACATCAGGATCGCAAAGGTCGGCGTCACCTCCTGATTGTCACGCCACAGGGGATCGGGTTCGATCGGCAAGAAAACCAGCGCCACCGCCAGCAGGGAGACATGAATACCTGCTTGCCAATGCACGCTGAACCATTTCTGCAGCGCATGCGCGTAGGCATAGCCAAGAAAAAGAAAAACCTGGAAGAAAAGCATGCAAACCGTCCAGACCGCAGGCGTCCCGCCAAACCACGGCAAAACATATCGCGCCAGCATCGGCTGAACCTGAAACAACAGGAACGCACTGACCAGAACAGTCATAACAAACAGAACCGCAGAAAACCGGCGCATAAAGCCCTTACTCCAATCGACGTCCACAGACGGCGAGTATCCATCATTGAGGTAAAGAGGCGATAAACCGGGACACTCTATATTGAGCGATCGCACCGCCGCCGCGATGCGCAAATTGGGGGTAAATTGGCCATCTCCAGCCCCGTCATCCGGCGTCCGCGAAATTCCCGCAGTTGACATCCACGCCTCTTTTGACCATTTTCTCGACCTCATGGACGGGGGCACCGCTGCCCCCCTTAAGATCTTGCGAACCAAATTCGTATAAATTTCAATTGGTTAACGCCCGTATTCGACAGTTTTTGAGGAAATAATCCCGCATGTCCGCACCCAATGTTGTCATTGTTGAGTCGCCCGCCAAGGCGAAAACCATCAACAAGTATCTCGGCAACGACTATAAAGTGTTCGCCAGTTACGGCCATGTCAGGGACCTGCCATCGCGCAACGGCTCGGTTTTACCGGACGAAAATTTCAAGATGGCGTGGGATGTTGACCCCCAGTCGAACAAGCGGCTCAAGGAAATCGCAGCAGCGGTCAAGGGCGCCAAAAAACTCATTCTGGCAACTGACCCCGACCGCGAGGGCGAAGCCATTTCATGGCATGTGCTGGAAGTCCTGAATGAAAAGAAGGCCCTCGAGGGCGTCGATGTCGAACGCGTCCTGTTTAACGCGATCACCAAAAAATCAGTTCTTGAAGCCATGGCCGCACCACGCGATCTCGATCATGAGCTGGTTGATGCCTACCTCGCCAGACGTGCGCTCGATTATCTTGTCGGTTTCACGCTCTCCCCGGTGCTGTGGCGCAAACTGCCAGGCGCACGTTCTGCCGGCCGCGTCCAATCTGTTGCGCTGCGCCTCATCTGCGACCGTGAACTTGAAATCGAGGCCTTTGATGCGCGTGAATACTGGACCGTCGAAGCAGCGCTGATGACCACAAGCGGTGCAGCCATAGCAGCGCGGCTCGTCAGTCTGGACGGCAAGCGCCTCGAGAAATTCGACCTTCCGGGTGAAGCCGCAGCGACAGCCGCAGCCCAAACCATCGGCGCCAACGATCTTACCATTGCCTCGGTCACATCGAAACCGGCCAAACGCAACCCGGCGGCACCCTTCACGACATCGACCTTGCAGCAAGAAGCCGCCCGCAAGCTCGGCTTCTCCGCGACACAAACCATGCAGATCGCCCAGCGCCTTTATGAAGGCGTGGATGTCGGCGGCGAGACCGCCGGTGTCATTACCTATATGCGGACCGACGGCGTCACCATCATTGGTGAGGCGCTCGACGAGCTGCGCGAGGTGGTAGGTTCCGAATTTGGCGCCAACTATGTCCACCCGTCGGTGCGGACCTATCAGACAAAAGCCAAGAATGCTCAGGAAGGCCACGAGGCCATTCGCCCGACCGACTTTTCGCGCACCCCGGCTTCGCTCAAACACATCGAACGCGATCAGCTGCGTCTTTATGAACTGATCTGGAAGCGCGCCATGGCGAGCCAGATGGCCTCTGCCGAATTTGAACGCACGACCATTGAGATCGATTGCGGCGGCGGCAAGGCTGGCCTTCGCGCCACCGGCTCGGTTCAGATTTTCGACGGTTTCCTGAAACTTTATCAGGAAGGTAAAGACGACAACGATACTGAGGACGAGGATGGCGGTCTTCTTCCAAAGGTCGCGGCGAAAGACACCCTGAACCGCAAAGACGTCACGCCCTCGCAACACTTTACCGAACCGCCGCCGCGCTTCTCCGAAGCCTCGCTGGTCAAGACCATGGAAGAGCTCGGCATTGGCCGCCCCTCAACCTATGCGTCCATTCTCACGGTGCTGAGCCAGCGCGCCTATGTCGTGCTCGAGAACAAGCGCTTTATTCCCGAGGACAAGGGCCGTCTGGTTACCGCTTTCCTGGAAAGCTTTTTCAACAAATACGTCCAGTATGATTTTACCGCTGATCTTGAGGAAAAGCTGGATGCGGTTTCCGAGGGCAAGCTGGGATGGCAAACGTTCCTCGGTGATTTCTGGACGGACTTTCATGTTCAGGTCGAGGATATTGCCGATGTGCGCATCACGCAGGTGCTGGACCGGCTGAACGAAGTTCTGGCGCCGCACGTCTTCCCTCCAACCGAAGACGGATCAGATCCGCGCAAGTGCCCGAGCTGCGAGACCGGCCAGATCAGCCTCAAGGTCGGACGCTTTGGTGCCTTTGTCGGCTGTTCCGACTATCCTGACTGCAAGTTCACCCGCAAGTTTTCCGTCAAGGAAGGCGAGGACGGTGTCAACGAGCCAACAGTTTTGGGCAAGGACCCGGAGACCGGCCTCGATATCACCCTGCGCCCCGGGCGCTTTGGGCCCTATTTGCAAGTCGGCGAAATGGAAGAAGACGTCAAGCCCAAACGTTCCGGCTTGCCAAAGGATAAAGAGATCCCCGATATCGATCTGGACTATGCCCTGAAGCTCCTCAGCCTGCCGCGCGATGTCGGCATCCATCCGGAGAGCGGCAAGAAGATTGTCGCGGCGCTCGGTCGTTATGGCCCCTACATCATGCACGAAGGCAAATACGCCAATCTGGAAAACTCGGACGAGATCTTCACCATTGGCGTCAACCGCGCCGTGGTGGTAATCGCCGAGAAGAAAGGCCGCACCCGTCAGACAGCAGCAGCCCTGAAGGAACTCGGCGAACATCCCGAGACCGGCGCCCGGGTTGCCGTCATGGATGGTCGCTACGGTCCTTACGTCAAACACGAAAAAACCAACGCGACCCTTCCCAGCCACATGGACCCGGAAAACGTCACCATGAATGACGCCATCGAGCTCATCGCGGAGAAGGAGAAAAAGGACGCCAAGAAAAAACCTGTGAAGAAGAAGGCCGCCAAAAAGAAAGTCGCAAAGAAAAAGACTGCTAAAAAGAAGGTGGCAAAAAAGAAAACCGTCAAAAAGAAAACTGCAAAGAAAAAGGCAGAAACGAAGAAGACCTCGACAAAGTCGGAGGCATAGAGTTTGGCAAAGCGCCCGACATCAGGTCGCAAAAATCCTGCAAAAAAGACGCCGGGACACAGAGGCGGCACCCCCCGGCCCGCCCGAATTCCGACCCGCGAACAGGTCCTCGAATTTATCACCGAGAACCCGGACAGTGCCAACAAGCGCGAGATCGCGCGCGCCTTTGGCCTCAAGGGCCAGGACAAGATCCCGCTCAAGGCCATCATTCGCGAGCTTGAGAACGACGGCCTGGTCGATCGCTCTCGCGGCAAAGCCTTGCATGCTGCAGGTGAATTGCCCCCCGTCACCGTCCTTGAAATAACCGGCCGTGACGCCGACGGCGAGGTCACCGCGCGGCCGACCAACTGGCGCAGCAGCCAGAAACCGCCGCAGATCTATGTCTCGTTCCGCGCTGGCGAAACCGCCAAACCCGGCGAGCGCATCCTTGCCAAACTGCAAAGGCAGGAAGACGGCGCGTATTCGGCCAGCGTCATGCGGCGTCTGCAGGATACGGCGGATCAAATTCTCGGGGTCTACCAAAAAGTTGGCCGCGACGGACGGGTTCAGCCCGTCAAGCGAGGTTCAAGACGCGAATATACGGTTCGCACCGAAGATGCCGATGGCGCAAAGTCCGGCGATCTCGTGACCATCGAGCTGAAGAATTCGCATGGACGCGATGCCCGCCAGGCCCGGATCATCGAGAACCTCGGCAGCGTCAGCGACCCCAGAACTGTCAGTCTCATTTCGATCCACGACCATGAAATCCCCTTCGAGTTTCCCGAAAAGGTTATCGTCGAGGCCGAGAGCGCCAAAGCGCCGGACCTCAAAACGAGACGCGACCTCACGCACCTGCCGTTCGTCACCATCGATCCGCGTGACGCGCGCGATCACGATGATGCAGTCTTCGCCGAAAAAGATACCAACGCCTCCAACGAAGGCGGCCATATCGTCTGGGTTGCCATCGCCGACGTTGCCCATTTCATTCGCCCCGGCAGCGCCCTCGACAGGGAAGCGCTCAAGCGCGGCAATTCATGCTATTTCCCCGACCGGGTCGTGCCGATGCTGCCCGATGTGCTGTCCGGCGATCTCTGCTCGCTGCATGAAGGCGTGGCACGCTCCTGCATGGTGGTGCGCATGGTCTTTAATGCAAGCGGCAAGAAGATATCCCACGAGTTCCTGCGCGGCACCATTCGCTCTGCCGCCTCCCTGACCTACCAGGACGTTCAGGACGCTCACGAAGGCCGCACCAACGATAAAACCGCGCCCCTGATGGCCAATGTGATCGAGCCGCTCTATGCCGCCTATAAGGCGGTGGCCGAGGCTCGCGATAAACGGGGCCCGCTCAACCTTGATCTGCCCGAGCACCGCGTTGAGATTAATGACGAAGGCCATGTCACCTCTGTTGCCTTCCGCGAACGGATCGATGCCCACCGGGTCATCGAGGATTTCATGATCCAGGCCAATGTCTCGGCTGCCGAGACCCTGGCAAAGCGCACGATCCCCCTGCTCTACCGGATCCATGAACCACCGGGCATGGAAAAAACCGTCGCGCTGCACGATTTCCTCAAGACCATCGATATGTCTGTCCCGAAAGGCGGCACGTTGCGGCCAACCCATTTCAACAAACTGCTTGGCGAAGTGAAAGATGGCCCGTTTGAAGCCATGGTCAATGAGATCGTCCTGCGCACCCAGTCGCGCGCCGAATACTCGACCGACAACAAAGGACACTTCGGGCTTAACCTCACCCACTACGCGCACTTCACCTCGCCGATCCGCCGCTACGCCGATCTGATCATTCACCGCGCGCTCGTGACCATAACAGATCTCGGCGACGACGGCCTTTCGGCGCACGACATCGAGGTCATGGACAAGACTGCGGAGACAATATCCGAGTGCGAGCGACGCGCCATGGCCGCCGAGCGCGACGCGACCGACCGCTACGTTGCCGCCTATATGGAAGATCATGTCGGCGCAGAGTTCGAGGGACGGGTCTCCGGCGTCGCCAAGTTTGGCCTCTTCGTCAAGCTCACCGAAACCGGCGCCGACGGCCTCATCCCGATCCGCAGCCTCGGTTACAACGAATATTTCATCTTCGACGAAAAACGCCACAAGCTCATCGGCGAGCGTAACGGCACGGTCTATCATCTCGGCCAACAAGTCCGCATCCGCCTCAAGGAAGCCACCCCCGTCACCGGCGGCCTGATCTTTGAAATGCTGTCGGAAGGGGATCGGGAAAAGCCGCAGGCGAGGAAGCCGGGCGGGAAAAAGCCCGCTGGCAAGGGTGCTAAAAGAAAACCGGTTCACAAGAAGCGGCGGAAGTAAGCCTTGGCGGTGCATTCCAATCCAGATCGATAGAATACCCGAAACAAACACCGCCCTCATCCTGAGGAGCATCGCCAGATGCGTCTCGAAGGAGACATGGCAGATATCGGGGCCTTTCATCCTTCGAGACGATTTCTGCGAAATCCCTCAGGATGAGGAAGGAAAAGTAGTGCATTTTCATATTGACCGAGGTTCGGCCAAAAACACCCTATTGATAATGCACTACATGCCCCTTACCATTCTACTGTTTGAGACAAAGCAAGCTGGTACACAAAATGCGTCTGTCTATATGAAAATGATTTTGCGGCCGACATGATAAAACCTTCGAAAATCCTCATGCAAGATCGAGTGCTAGTTGCAAAACTGGGGTTTAGGAGTTGGGAAATTGATCCAACACAAGTTAGACGAATCCATATCCACCAGGTACCTTCATTGTGTGATGAAATAGGTGTGACTATTGACGAGGTTGAAACATTCTTCTTTACTGATGCAACTCCCGGCTTTCTCTTTGCCGAAGAAATTCTTCTCTTTAAAAAGGTCTTCGGACCAAGCTGGTATGCTGAAGCTAGTGAAGGAGTTAGCCTGGAATACAAAAAGCCGTAGGTGGCGCAAGCCCTTCGCTGGTACTCTTCGCACGCATCATAGCGCCCTACTCCCCCTCAAAATCCGGCACCGGAAATGTTTCCTCCGGCGCTTCGGAACTTGAGTAGCGTTCCTCTTTCCACGGATCGCCTTCGTTGTGATAACCGCGCACTTCCCAGAAGCCGCGCGCGTCTTCGGCGACGAACTCGATCTTCTTGATCCATTTGGCGCTCTTCCAGAAGTACCAGCCGGGAATGACAATGCGCACCGGCGCGCCGTGCTCCGTCGTCAGGGGTTTACCCTCCCAGGAATGCGCCAGCAGAACATCCGGCTCTTCAAACACCGAGCGTTTGATGTTGGTGGTGTAGCCATCCCACGAATGAAAAACGATAAACTGCGCTTCCGGCTTTGGCCGCACTACGTCCATGATGTGCGCGGCAGACACGCCGTCCCAGCGATTATCGTAGCGGCTCCACTGGGTCACGCAGTGGATGTCGCTCAAAAAGATCACTTGCGGCAGGGTCATGAAAGCATTCCAGTTCCACTGCACCGGATTATCCACGAGGCCCGAGATTTCAATTTCCCACAGGGCCTTGTCGACTTGCGGCTGGATACCCATGTCGAGCACCGGCCAGTTGGTCACCAGCCGCTGTCCGGGCGGCAGCCGCTGCGCGTGGGCCTCGTCGGTCTGACCGGTGATCAGGCGCCCGCGCCTGGCCCAGGCCTGCTTGGTCCGGATGAGTTTATCCTTGAAGCCTTCAGTGTCACTCGGATCATCGCTCACGGGCTCACCCTTTCTCGCGCATTAATCTCGCCTTGTCGCGGTTCCACGACCGGTCCTTCTCCGTCTGGCGCTTGTCATGGTGCTGCTTGCCTTTGGCCAGACCAATCTCGATCTTCACCTTGCCATGCTTGTTGAAATAAAGCTTCAGCGGTACAATGGTCATGCCCTTGCGGTGGACGCCCACCAGCATATGATTGAGCTGGCGCTTTTTCAAAAGCAGTTTTCGGTGACGCCTTGGCTCATGATTGAAGCGGTTGGCCTGCGCATAGATCGGGATATTGGAATTGATCAGAAACAGCTCGCCATTTTCTTCCGACGCATAGCTCTCGGCGATATTGGCCTGCCCCTGACGCAAGGATTTGACCTCGGTGCCAGTCAGCATGATCCCGGCCTCAATGACTTCTTCGATGAAGAAATTGTACCGCGCCTTCCGGTTATCGGCGATCATCTTGTACTGACCCCCTTTTTCCGGATCAGCGGTTTTGCCTTTGGGTGCCATTTTCTGTTTCCGTTAGCTCTCAATGCCAAGCGCGTTCATCGCAGCATCAATCCGCGCACGCCCCTGGGCTGTTGGCTCGGTCATCGGCAAACGCACTTCGCCGGATAGTCCCAGACGTTTCCCCGCGCCATATTTCGCCGGTCCCGGGCTTGGCTCACAGAACATCGCCTCATGCAGACCAAACAACCTGTCCTGCCACTCGAGCGCCCCTTGCGTATCACCGGCAAGGCTGGCGGCCTGGAAGGCGGCACATTCGGCAGGCGCAACATTGGCCGACACTGAAATACAGCCAACGCCGCCATGGGCGTTAAACCCGAGCGCCGTTCCATCTTCACCCGACAGCTGAATGAACTCCGGCCCCATCGCCGCACGCTGCTCTGAAACCCTGTTCAGATCGCCGGTGGCGTCTTTCACACCGACGATCCGCGGCAATTCAAAAAGCCGCGCCATGGTATCGACGCTCATATTGATAACCGAGCGCGCCGGGATATTGTACATGATGATCGGCAGACCCGAGGCGTCATGCAGCGCCTTGAAATGCGCGTAAAGACCTTCCTGCCCCGGCTTGTTGTAATAGGGGGTCACGACCAGAGCCGCATCGGCACCGGATTTTTCCGCCGCCTGGATCAGGGAGATCGCTTCAGAGGTCGCATTGGCCCCGGCCCCGGCAATGACAGGCACGCGCCCTGCAGCCGCTTCCACACAAAGCGCCACAACCCGGTTGTGTTCCTCATGGGACAGCGTAGCGGATTCCCCGGTGGTCCCCATGGGCACGAGGCCGCTGGTTCCCGATTTGATCTGCCAGTCGACCAGGCGCTGAAAGCCATCCTCATCGATGAGGCCGTCCTTAAACGGCGTCACCAGCGCGGTAATTGATCCTCCAAGTGCATCCACTGACATCCGGTTCCTCATGGGCCCTGGCGCTGCACACTTCACAGTGAAAATCCGCAGACCTCGGCCAAATTAGTCTTCCTTTATATCCACAGCAGGGTATGCGGCTCCAGACCATATCGGTCAAGGTCAATTCGACAGTTCTGTAGCAAAACCCGAGGAAATCCGCGCTTGATACCCGCAACCTGCGCGCCCGAAGCATCCATCCCCGCTGCCGCCGATCAGGATTTGTGGCCCGGGGTTTGCAAATTTCTGTCCTGCAGGGAATCTGGTCCTTTGCGAAACACATTCCAGCGGCTACACTCAGCGCTGGCCTGACTTTTAGCTCGAAACGCCCCGGAGGGGTCACCTTTTTTGTGAGGATGACGCGAGTATCCGGAGCAAAATTGGCAAAAAATCAGGGTTTGATGGCTAGTATCATTGTTTGCGTACCGAGCCTCCAGGAAAGGCGCGGCAAACGGGGAATTTTACGACCATGTTGAAAGGCTATCTCATTGCGGGACTGGCAGCGGCGGCTTTTGCTGCGTCTGTGACCATGCCTGCCAATGGTGAGCTGGTCCCGACCGCCGAGGCTCGTGTCTCGCCGCTTCATTACCAAATTCCCCGACAAAAGCCGCCCGTTCCACCCCACTCCGATCTGGTTTCCGACGATGATTACCGCCACATCGAAGAGGCTTGGCAGGCGTTGGCGAAGCGCAGCTGGGGCCCAGCGCGAAAGCATATCAATCAGGTTGAGGACAAGGTTGCCCGGGATCTGTTGACCTGGTCCCTGCTGACCCGGCCGCAGACAAAGGCAGACTTTGCCGAGATCATGTCCTTTGCGGAACGTCGCAGCGACTGGCCGAAAATCGACACTGTTCTGAAACTGGCCGAAAAAAACCTGCCAAAGGATATGCCCGCCGATCAGGTTATCGCCTGGTTTGCCGGACAGGAACCTTTGACAGGTGAAGGCAAAATCAGACTTGGTGAAAGCTATATTACTCTTGGTCAGGAGGAATTTGGAAAGATCTGGATCAGGCGCGCGTGGATTGAACATAACTTCAAGAAAACCCGCGAAAAAGAAATTCTGAAAACACACGGTGCGGATATATCTCAAGCCGCCCACGACAAACGCATCGAGCGATTGATGTGGCAACGCCAACATACGATGACCCGGCGCGTCCTGCCCTATGCCAGTACCGAGACAAAAAAAATTGCGCGGGCACGTATGCAAATTGCTGCAAGTCCAAACAATGCCGCCAAAACCATTCGCAAACTTCCCAAAAATTTGCGCAACAATGCCGGGGTCCTGTTCGATCAGGTCTACCTCACCCGGCGTCTGGGCAAGGACGACAAGGTTCGCACGCTGCTGCTATCAGCCCCGGGAGATGCCCTCAGCATGGTCCAGCCGCAGCGCTGGTGGATCGAGCGGCATTTGCAAGCCCGCAAGGCCCACAACGCCGGCGACTATGAAGATGCCTACGCAATCGCCTCCAGCAACGGTCTGACCTCGGGCGCAAAATTCGCCGAAGGTGAGTTCTTTTCAGGCTGGCTGGCGCTGACTTATCTTGGTAAACCCGAACTGGCGCTAACCCACTTTGAAAGACTGGAAACCGGCGTTTCCTTCCCGATCAGCCTGTCCCGCGCCCGTTACTGGCAAGGCCGTGCAGCAGAGGCCACGGGCGACAAGAGCCGCGCCCGCGAGGCCTATCTGGCAGCCGCAGAATACTCCTACACCTTTTACGGACAACTGGCCTTGTCCAACCCGCTCATCGATGCCCCGGCGCTGGTGCTGCCCGAACAACTGCCCATCGCTGACGATCTTGAGTGGACGTTTGAAAACAGTGACTTTGAAAAAGCCATCCGGATTCTCGACGCGTTCGAGCGCAGCCGCGACGTGCGCATTTTCTTTTATCACTACGCCAATGTTGTCGAGCAAAAGCGCGACTTCGAGATGCTGGCCGGTCTCGCCCTCGAACTGGATTACACGCATTTTTCGATCCGAACCGCAAAAAAGGCGATGCAGAAAAATATCACCTTGCTGGATTTTGCCTTTCCACTGCGCGAGCTAAGCAAATACCAGGGCAAGGGCACGCCGCCGGATCCGGCCCTGGTCTTCGGCCTCTCCCGACAGGAAAGTGAGTTCAATCCGCGGGCCGTGTCAAGCGCCGGGGCCAGGGGCCTTATGCAACTGATCCCGTCGACGGCGCGGCGCACAGCAAGAAAGCACGGGCTGAGCTACAACACCGCCTGGCTGCTCGACGACCCAAACTATAATACCCAGCTTGGCATGGCGCATTTGTCGGACGAGCTGACGCGGTTCGACGGTTCTTATATCCTGACCATCGCCGGCTACAACGCCGGTCCACACCGGGTCAAAAAGTGGCTCAAGGATTACGGCGACCCCAGGACGAGCGACATTGATCCGATTGACTGGGTCGAGAGTATCCCCTTCAAGGAGACCCGCAATTACGTTCAGCGCGTGCTGGAAAACAAGCAGGTCTACCAGAACCGCATCTCGGGCCGCAATCAGCCGCTGCAAATCGCACAGGATCTGGCCCGCACAGACAGCAAGAAGCTCTTGCGTCTGCCCGCAATTCGGGCGTCTTTTGCCCCGGCGGCCCAGGAATAACGGGCCACGAGATGCTTCTTTTTTTGTTCAGCAAATAAGCTGCTCAATGGCAGACTGGCGCGATTTTGCACGCTGGCATCTCCGCAAATGTCGTAGAAGCCTGCAATAATTGCTATAGTGAATGCGTTGTTCGGTGGAACAGAGAAGGATCGAAGTGAAAGCAGATCTCCTACAGATTGACTTGCAGTCGGTTGCCGCGTGCCGGGACGTCGGCAGCCTGAACAGAGTCTTTGCAGCACTCTGTGAAGACAGGGGATACACTCGTCTGGCGTATGGCGATTGCCTGGCGTACGGCGGACTTGATGAAGCGCGGAAATTTTCAAAGCGTATGTCAACATGGTGGGACTATTACGCCGCCGAGGGATTTGAACCCGATGATCCGACAATTCCGCCAATGTACTATGCGTCATTGCCGTATTTCTGGGAGGACACGAGGAAAACCGCCTCGCCTGCCGGCGTCCGGTGTCTTGACGAAGCTCAGGCAGCTGGAATGACCAACGGGTTGATTGTCCCACTTAGATCGCCCACTGAATGTTTTGCTGTTACAATGGCAGGGCGACCGGACAGACCCTCACTCAGCGTTGTCGCGGACCTCACATACATTGCAGTCCAATACCATCAGCGCCACAAGGAATTCGTCGGGCTCCCGCACGAAGACTTCTCACTCTCGCTAACACCGCGTATGACCGAGGCACTGACATATGCCGCCCGAGGCCTCACTTACGAGGCAATTGCCGAGGAAATGGGGATCGCAATCAAGACGGTCGAAAAGCACATGTCCGAGGCTTTTCGTCGGCTGGATGTCCACAAGCTTCCCCATGCGGTGGCAAAGGCGACCACCTACCAACTCATTCACGTCGACAAGCTTGTCCCCTTCTGGGCCGGATAAAAGCAGAACAGGGTAGGGTTTCACCTACTGACACGAGATTTTCGATCCCCGACAATGAGCTCCAGATAGCTATACAAAGGGGAGAGAATTTATGCTGATCTGTTATTCACACCGATACCGACACCTTGCGGCCGCCGCTCACAAGGATCAATCGCGGCTGAGAAAAGAAGTGTTCGTAGACGGTATGGGCTGGGGTGTTCCTCATGGCAGCGACTGGGAACAAGACGAATATGATCGCGACGGGGTCCACTACATCGTGCAGTATTTGGCGGATGGACGTCTGGGAGGGTGCTGCAGGATGATACCAACGGGTCACGGCTCGATGGTCGAGGACTTATGGCCACAGTGGGTTGAAACCAAAGTCCCCAAGACGGACGAGGTCTGGGAGCTGTCAAGATTTGCAGTGGACCCGAGTCTGACCATTGAAGAGCAATCACTTGTCTTCAGTGAGTTGAACGTTGGCGGCATGGAATACAATCGCCGACGAGGCGCTCGGCATATCATGATCTTTACAGAACTGGCGCTGGTTCAGGCAGGCCTCAACGGATATGGCGTGAAGCTGAAAAAGCTCGGCCCTGTCTTGTCTATGGATGGCAAAGACTACGTCGTTGTCCTGACCGAAGATATGACACCGGCCATGATTGAAACCAATCGCAAGCTGGCCGGGCTCGATAGCATTCTTATTACTGAACCCATGGCGATGGATGCGCATCGGCCCTATGGGAGCTCCGGACCGATTGAGACGGAAAGGAGGGTTGCCTGATATGAAATCGAAAATGGATCGCGACCAACTTTCCTGGGTTCTGGAGGCCCGTGTCCCGACCCACCAGGACATTATCACAGCTCTTCGATACATGGCTCAGTCCACCAAATATCTGGGTGAGCCAGACTTGGCAGAAGACATTGAATTCATAGCGGACAGGTATGCGCTGGAAATATCCGTCGGGGCAAGGATCCCTCACGAAAGATTTCGGCCAAATTGATATGTGACAAGTCCTGGTCGCATAGAGCGCTAGTGGATGGTGGCTTTTCCCGGGTCAAGCTCGAAGAGCTTCACCTGTGAGGCTTCGCTATCCTCGTCGATACAGCGGGCCAGGGCCCTGGCGCTGGTTGCGGTAATTTCCGCACGATCGCCGGTCGCCAGGCTCTTGAGGATTTTCTTGGTTTCGGCAATCGCAATGCGTGACATACCGGCCAGATGGTTGGTCAACACATTGACGCCTGCATCAAAGTCCGCATTTTCAAGAACATTGGTGATAAAGCCCATGACAAAGCCCCGGTCCGCCGAAATCATGGCGCCGGTCAGTCCCATCATCCGGGCATGGCTTTCACCAACCAGAGAACGCAGGCTGCGAATGGCCGCACCGTTTGGCGTCAGTCCGAAGTTCATACCCGTGAGGCCAAACCGCGAACCGGCACAGGCAACGCGCAGGTCACACTGCACCGAAATCTCAAAGCCGATCCCGAAACAGTCCCCGCGAATAGCCGACAGGGTCGGGATTTCCAGGTTGCTGATCCGCTGATAGACATTGGTCGCCAGATCGGAAAACCGCGCGGCTTCGTCGGGAAGAAGGTTGGACAGATCAAGCACGTCGGTGCCAAAGTCATAACCGCCATCGGCAAACGACAAAACAAGCACGCGAATGCTCGGGTCGCCGTCGACCCGGTCAAGTGCCATCAGAAGGTCTTCCATCACATTGAACGGCGTATTGCCGTCATGATCTTCACCACCAAGGCGGATGGTCAAGACATCCTCAATACGAGACATGGAAAGATTGGATTTGAAAGCCTGATAATCCTGCCCAAGCGACATACTCATTCCTCACTGATACTACCGGTCTCACAAACATTCGGCGGATGCCGCATGGCCTTACAGGCTCTTGCAGCATCATTTCGACTGTCATTGAGGGAGTGATATTGCCTGAAACACGTGAAGATTGGCTTAGCAAGGCTGCTTAACGTCATACACTGTTATGATCCATC